>JAYEII010000001.1:0-3344 GCA_034660015.1 Methanobacteriota archaeon
TCACGCCTATCTCATATCTAATCCACCCCTCCTTTTGAAGTTCTTGTCCGAAACTCTGCACCAGTTGATTAAATTCTGATGCGGATAGCCCTGTTGTGGCTCTCATTAATCTATCGCTTTTTAAAGCCCGATTGACGGTTATCATACTTAACAACACATATTATACTCAATTTAAACCCTCTCAGTAGAGATAACTTTTAATTAGCAACAAGTCTATTATAAAAATTTTATGCGTTTACGTATCTATAATTCCAATATAAAAACATAAAATGCGACTTGGCATCATCGGAGGGACAAGCCTGTTTGGCACGAAGACGGAGTTTCTTGAAGCGGCGAATGAACGAGAAGTGGATACAAAGTATGGTACGGTTTACCTTATCTTTACTGCTGATGTTGTCTTCATCCCGCGGCACGGTAAGACGAGAAACATCCCACCACACAGGATGAATTACAAAGCTTATCTGGCAGCGTTTACGGATTTAGGCGTAGAGAACATCATAGGAGTTACGTCTGTCGGCAGTTTAAAGCGAGACATAAAGCCACAGTCCTTAGTCGTTCCTCATGACTACATAAGTCTGTGCAGCATACCTACATTTTACGATGACGAACTCGTGCATGTTACGTCGGGATTGGACGAGCAGTTGAGAAAGGCAATAATAGAAGTGGCAACGGATTTTGACGCTGCGGTTATCACAAGGGGCGTTTATTTCCAGACACCGGGACCCCGGCTCGAAACCCGCGCGGAGATAGACTTCATAAAGAATTACGCAGATGTGATTGGAATGAACATGGCTTCAGAAGCGACACTCGCAAAGGAGTTGGGGCTTCGATACGCAAACATAAGCAGCGTGGACAATTATGCGCATGGCATAATCGCCGAAGGAGAAGGAGAAGAAGAATTGGATTACAAACAAATAGTTGAAGCAGCGGCTAAAAACCGGGAGAAATTGGAACTGCTGCTTATGAAGTTGATAGATGCTTTACAGGGCACAATCTAAAAATCAAGTGAGTTTTCACCGCGGAGAGCGCAGAGCACGCAGAGTTTTAAGACTGTTTTAATCATTGCTCAGGCTTTCTGGTGCCTTTGCGTTCTCCGTGTGCTCTGCGGTGAAATATAAGGATTTAGCAAATTCAAAATAAATCTGCGTAAATCTGTGTAAATCTGTGTCTTAAATATAAGGAAGTTCCATTATACTTTATATACAAAAACAAACTGCAAAGTGCAAATCTAAATGAAAATAGGTATATTAGGTCCCGCAGGGACTTTTTCGGAAGACGCAGCAGAGTTGTGGCTAAAAGGTAGAAATGAGAATTTGGTCGAGATGAAATATTACGAGACGATATTTGACGTCTCGGAGAGTTTGTTACGAAAAGAAGTAGATTATGGAATAGTGCCTATTGAAAATTCATTGGAAGGTTCAGTAGGAGAGACGTTAGACGTGCTTTCGGGAGAGAATAGAGAAGAGATACAAATAGTCGGGGAGGTTTTAGTGCCGATAAATATTTGTCTGCTCGCTCAAACTTTTAAAAAAAGTTTGATCAAAACGGTGGTTTCGCATCCTCATGCATTAGCACAGTGTAAGCAGTTCATACGGGAACAATTGAAGGGAGTGGAGGTGAAATCCGTGGACAGCACGGCAAGCGCAGCAAAATTGGCTTCGCAATCTGAAGAGATAGCGGCATTAGCGTCTAAAGCGGCAGCGCAGAAATATGGTCTCAATATATTGGAAGAGAACGTACAGAGTGGGGCACTGTCTCGTGAGCCCGCAAGCCCTGAGAGCGGTTATAAGGGTAGCGTTACGAGATTCGTCGTGCTTTCTTCTTCTGCTGCTGCTCCCGGTATCAAAACCGCACCCACACCTACAGGAAGGGACAAGACTTCCGTATTGATATATTTGAAGGACTACCCCGGTGCGCTATACGATGTCTTAGGCGAATTCGCTCAGCGAGGGATAAACCTTACGAAAATAGAGTCCCGGCCTTCTAAGCGTGCATTAGGCGATTACATGTTTCATATAGATTGCGAAGGTCATAGAGAAGAGGAGAAGGTAAAAGAGACGTTAAGAGGCGTGGAGAGCAAAGTCGCAATGTTGAAAATCTTGGGAGCTTATCCGATAGCCAATAGCAATGAAAAATGAAAATTTTAGAAATGGAATGGGAGTGAATGATGTCCGAAGAGCATTTGAGGGAGGGGGAAATATTTGCAGATAAGACGGTACTTCGCAGTACATATATTCCTGAAAATCTACCACATCGAGTGGAGCAAATAGCAACTCTGGCTGATATACTATCCACAGCATTAAAGGAGAAAGCACCCACGAATATTTTGATCTACGGTAAGACCGGAACAGGCAAGACCGCTACGGTAAAGTATGTAAGCAAACAATTAGAGGAAATGGCACGAACCTGTAATTGCCCTCTTATATACATTAATTGTGAGCTATTCTATACTCAGCATCGAGTACTCGGTTATTTAGCAAGGTTTTTTAATAAACGTGTTCCCGTGTTTGGTTGGCCAACTGAGGTGGTCTATTCAGAGCTTAAGGAAAGAATAGATACGGAAGATAGATGTGTAGTTGTTATATTAGATGAAATGGACAAGCTAGTGACCAAAGAAGACGAAGCTTTGTATAAACTCTTAAGGATAAACCGCGAACTGAGTAAGGCGAGGGTAAACATAATAGGTATCTCGAATAACCTGTCCTTCTCAGAGCTACTGGACCAGCGGGTGAAGTCTTCGTCTGGCGTGAAAGAAATAATATTTCCCGCTTACAGTGCCGACCAGTTAAAAGATATTCTGACTGAGAGGGCGGGTATGGCGTTCAATTATTCTGCGCTTGACGACGCGGTGATACCGCTATGCGTTGCTCTTGCAACAAAGCGGAATGGAGATGCGAAGCGTGCTCTTGACTTACTACTTATGTCAGGGGAAATTGCAGAGCGCTCGAAATCCAAAAAGGTCAGTGAGGAACATGCAAGGATTGCAAGTGAAAAGATGGATGTTAGTATGGTGGAAGTGGTAAAAACAATGCCGTTGCAACCAAAGATTTTGTTAAGTAGTGTGCTCATGCTAATGAGAGAAAAGAAAGAAAGGTCTTTCTCTAGTGGAGAAGTTTATAATATGTATCGTGGATTGTGTGACCATTTAGGTGTGGAGGTGTTAACGCAGCGGCGTTTGGTTGATATAATCTCGGAATTAGACATTTTGGAGTTGATAAACGCAGTGATTGTGAGCAGAGGTAAACATGGAAGGACAAAAGAGATTTCACTAAAGGTGCCAGAAGAGTTGATCCAACCTGTTTTATTTGCAGACCATGAGCTTAAAGCGTTATCTAATATTAGAG
>JAYEII010000002.1:0-3248 GCA_034660015.1 Methanobacteriota archaeon
TAAGAACGCCATCGCCTCCTTGCAAAACCTTCTCGCCGCTCCCTCTATATCCCTGCTTTTGTATATTGCAGACCCTATAATAGCATACGCTTCTTTACCTTTTACCGCTTCAAATGCTTTGCTTATCACACCTCCCTGCGAACCAATCCCGGGCATGCAAAACTTCGGCTCGTTCACGATTTCCGATAGGAAACGATTGTATTCACCGACAATATCGGGTTTGCTTCCCGGAGCTACGAAATATTCCACACCGCATTCTGCTGCGATTTTGCATATCTCTTTTGGTGCATCTGCGTCAATAAACCCCCCTTCCCTATGCAGGTACTTCTCATGTGTCATTTCACCGCCTACCCAGGGAACCAACCCGTTTTTGAATGCCGCTTCGATAAACGCTTTCTCAGTGGCAGGACCCGCCATCGGGAAAATAATAACAGCTTTTACACCTGCTTTTGCGCACACCTCTGCGAATTTATCCCCCATCGCCGGTATGTCCGTGCCTGCCTTTTGATGGTCATAGATCACGGGCAAGTTGGTCTGCTCTGCCGCTATCTTCGTCAGTTTTGGTAATCCGTAGCGTAGCGCAAGTGTGCACCCCACCTTATATCCCACGATTCCTTCAATCGAGCATGTCCGCTCAATCAACGTTTGGAATTCTTCTATCGTGGTTACGTCACACGCCGGGATTACGCCTTGCGTCACTTGAAATAGTTTTGCCATAACACTTTTTCTTTTTTACAAAAAAAAGAAAACCTGTGCTAAAAGAAAAAAATATTAGTTTCTTTGGTAAAGCTTTCTTTGTGAAAGAAAGGTTTGTGCTAAAAGAAAAAACAATAAATAATTTTTATAGACTACTGATATTCTTAACATACCGATGACAATGCTAATGGTTCCGCATCCCGGGCATTTCTCCGCATTGAAGGAGATAATAGAAGTCAAAGAAGCAGAGGACTTGAAAGAAGTAGAAGAAGTCTTCATGGGCGGCTCGCCGGAAGTAATGGGAAGCGGAAGAGGGGTGCTGCATGCACCGCTTATTGATGAGATAAGGGAACAAACCGAATATGCACATCAGCACGGTATAAAGATGGACATCGTAATGAATTCCACGTGTCTTGGGGGTCAGCATCTGACCTTCGAGGGCTATAAAATGTTCAAGTGGTATTTCAGCGAGTTGAATAAAGCGGACGTTGACGGTGTTATAGTGGCAGAGCCGTATCTCGTGGAGCTTTTGCGCGATTTCCCGATGAAGACCATTGTATCGGTTTTATCTTATGTTGATGCGCCACAGCGTGCTAAATTCTTTGAAGACCTCGGGGCTGATGTGATAACGGTGGACACGAACATAAACCGGCATTTCACGCTGTTGAGAGCAATAGTAAAAGCGGTTAACTGTGACGTGAGGGTGATAGTGAATGAGGGCTGCCTTTACCGGTGTCCTTTCAGGTATTTTCATTACAATCTCGCCTCGCATCTCAGCAGTTTAAACCAACCTCGCTCTCCTCTATTCGCACCCGATTTCTATTTCGATAAGTGCATAAACATCCGCCTGAGAAACCCCACACAGATAATAAAGTCTCCGTGGATAAGACCCGAAGATGTGAAGGAATACGAAGCGATAGGGATAAAGAGCTTCAAGCTTTCTGGAAGGACAAAAACGGTGAACTGGATAATAGAGTGCATGAGGGCGTATTCTCACAGGTCGTTCAAGGGGAACTTGCTTGAACTCTTGGACTGCCCTCAAATGCTCAGGTTCATGTTTTACGTGGATAACGAAAAGCTTGAGGGGAGCATAGAACAATGGAAGAACTGTAAAAAAATCTGTAACGAATGTGGATATTGTGATAAACTTACACAGGAGGTATTGACCTGTATCAAATGAAAGTGATAGTTCCGCACCCGGGTCATTTCCCCGCTTTGAAGGAGATAATAGAAACAAAAGAAGCAGCGGGTTTGAAAAACGTATACGAGGTTTACATGGCAGGCTCTCCGGAAGTGATAGGTAGCGGAAGAGCGACGCTACACGGAGCGGTTATTGAAGAGATAAAAGAGCAGACTGCTTATGCGCATCAGCACGACATAAAGATGAACATCGTGATAAATCCATCATGCCTGGGCGGTTATCACCTGACTTTTGAGGGTTATAAGGTGTTTGAGTGGTACTTTGGGGAATTGAACAAGGCGGATGTTGATGGCATTACCGTGGCAGAGCCGTATCTAATTGAGCTTTTGAAGGAGTTCCCGATGGAGACGGTTGTTTCATGTGTAGCGCATGTAGATTCACCGCAACGTGCTGAATTCTTTGAGGACCTGGGTGCAGATACAATCACGGTGGATACAAACATCAACAGGGACTTCCAAACATTAGAAGCAATACTGAGAGCCGTGAATTGCGACATCCGAATACTTGTGAACGAAGCCTGTCTTTATAAGTGCCCGTTTCGGTATTCGCATTTTAATCTCTTCTCGCACATAACCACCCCCCGGTCTTCTTTTTTGAATGCACAAAACCAGCCCCTGAATATCTTTGGTGACTATTATTTTGATAAGTGCATATCCATTCGCATGCGACAGCCATCGGAGATCATAAGGTCGCCGTGGATAAGACCTGAGGATATGAAGGAATACGAGGAGATAGGGATAGAAAAATTCAAGATTGCGGGTAGAGCAAACGCGGTGAACTGGATAATAAATTGCATGACGGCATACTCACGACGGTCATTTAAAGGGAACCTGCTTGAACTTCTTGATTGCCCTTCCGAACTCCGCTATGCGTTTTACTTAGATAACGAACTCCTGGAAGGCAGCATAAAACAATGGAAACGGTGCAAAAAGATATGCGATGAATGCAGGTATTGCGACGAGCTGACGAGCAAGGTTTTGAGGGTGGTGAAATGAAAAAATAAATTATAGACACAGATTAACGCAGATTAACACAGATGAAAGAATCAAAGGGAATAAAAGTTTATATTAAAAGTATTTATTGTGTTTTAGCGTTTTGGTGTATTTAAATTTAAAATATCTTGGAGAAAAATGAAGGGAGAGATAAGTGAAGGCAGGAAAAAGCTTGAGGAAGAGCTGAGGCATTTGATAGGAAACATATTCGTGCCAGAAGCGAAAGTATTTGGGATGGTGTGTGGCTGTATCGGCTTCGCAGCAGACCTGCGTGGATTGCAATATGACGACGTAGACGTGTTCAGGGAGAAGATAAGCGCGATATTAGAGGAGATAAGCAAATCCGTTGGCGTTGAGCC
>JAYEII010000003.1:0-3235 GCA_034660015.1 Methanobacteriota archaeon
GAAGAAATAACGGAGGGCGTGATGAACTCCGCCAATTCAGTGATATTTGAGCAGGCAGAGAACCGGCTTCATGCACAAAAGGCGCTGTTATCGAAATTGTTAAAATATCAGCAGTAAAATACTGACAATTGTCCATTATCCTCTGAATTTTTTAGAACTTTTTAGAAAATCTTTTAAAGACCTTTCTTCAAGAAGTATTCAGGGACAGATATTGTAAGAAAAAAAATGGGCGCGACAGAAGAGGAGGAAAAGTTCCCTTTCGATATAAACCCCATGTATGAGGGAGAAAGGGTAAGAAAATCGGGGCTGTATGCGGAGTTAGGAGGGCAGAGTAAGCCGGGATTTGAGCTTGTCCTCTTTGAGCCCGAGCCCGAGAACATAAAAGATGGCGAAGTCAGTCTGATAGGACCCGACCTGGAAGATATGGAGGAAGGCGGCAAATACGCGTATGGAATGATATACCGGGTATACGGGGAGCAGATAGAAAAAGACCTTGAGGCTGTTATAGAGCGTAGAAATCACGAATACCAGTCTTATATCCAGGGATATATGCATCTCAACCAGAGGGGAGAGATATGGGTACGGATAAGCAAGGATGCGGTCAAGAAAGGGCTGAAATCATTGAAACAAATAGGAAGGGCAACAATAATGCTGTTCAAGGCGGAACTGCCTTTTATCGAGCGCATGGAGGCTACGTTTATAACAGACGAAGCGGAGGTGGAAAAGAGATTAGAAGAGACGAACGAGATATACAAAGTAAGAGATGAGAAAACAAGAGGACTGCACGACGAAGATGTGGACGAATTTTACCAATGCACGCTTTGCCAGTCCTTCGCCCCGACGAACGTTTGTGTGGTCACACCGGACAGGATAGCGCTTTGTGGTGCGATGAGCTGGTTTGATTCGCGAGCTGCAGCAAGGGTTGACCCCGAAGGACCCAACGCCCCTATCCCAAAAGGGGACTGTATAGACCCGATAGGAGGAGAATATACGGGAGTAAACGAAGCTGCAGTGAGGCTATCGAGCGGCGAATACGACTCAATAAAAATACATTCGTTTTTAGAGAAGCCGCATACGAGTTGCGGCTGTTTCGAGGTTGCGGGATTTTATATACCGGAAGTTGAAGGAATAGGCTGGGTGCATCGAGGCTCGAAAGTTTCCGAGACGCCGATTGGGCTGCCGTTCTCGACCATTGCGGGCTCGGTCGGCGGTGGGAAGCAGGTACAAGGATTCCTCGGGATAGGCATACAATACTTCTACAGTTCTAAATTTATCCAGTTGGACGGTGGATGGCGGCGTGTAGTCTGGATGGCATCAGATTTAAAGGAAAGAGTAGCGGATGCGATTTCTGATGAGATGAAGGACAAGATAGCGACAGAGAAGGACGTGAAAGACATAGAAGAGCTCAGGGAATTTTTGCAGCGCGTAGACCATCCAGTGGTAAAAGGCGTTATCAGGGAAGTTGACGGTGAACAGATAACAGAGGGATGGGCAGTAAAAGAGGAAGCAGCAGAGGTAGAAGTAGAAGCAGTTCCCGTTGCAGAAGCAGTTCCATCCGCAGCTCAAGTTCCCCTTGCATCTATACCAATGATGGCATCGGGAGCGGGAGCAGTAGCGGGAGCAGGAGGCGGTACACCTATACAGATAATATTGAAGGATGCGGACATCAGCATCGGAAAGATAATAGTGAAGAAGAAAGGAGGGTAGTAGAGGGGATAGAAAAGAGGAGAACGTAAGGGCTGAGGGAAAAGTTCATATGGAGAAGAAATGATGAAAATAGAAAAATGCAATGGAGAGTTTAAACTTTCTTCCTTACACTCAGGATTGCATCACAAAAATTAAAACTATGGGGGATACAGATGGCTTTTAAGTAGTGTCGGATATACCGAAGGTTATGGGACACGCCATAAGAGAGAAATAAAATGTCACAAGAAGAAATAATACTTGAGAAAATCGAAAAGTGTATTCCTAATTTCGAAACATTTGAAAATAGAATTATCACACATATCCAAAAAGACTATTTTCCTTTAATTTATCAATGCTTATATGAACGGATTATGCCAGCTGACTATAGTAAATTTTCAACAGAAGTTTTCAAAAAATTACTACTAAACAATAACTATTTGGAATTGCTAAATGATATATATAAAACGAGATTATCAAACGAAGCAATTTTTACTATTTTGGAGAGGTTGGAAGAAGTAAAAGATTTCGATGATTACAACAATGTATTAAAACGATTTAAGGAATGTAATCCAAGAAAAAATGGGAAAAGCCCTGCTAATGCTTTTAGTTTGGGAACAAAAGTTTTGCATACCTATAACCCTGAAGAAAACCCAGTATTGGACTCGGTAATTAGAGAGAATATCGAAATCAATCACCAAATGGACATTGAATTATGTTTGGACTTTAGAAAGGCAATGAACAGTTTTACTAACACTCATAAAGAATATTTTTCTTTGCTTGATAATTCTGATAAGATTAAAACCGAATTCGAAAGATATAAGTTAAAACTAAAGTTTCCGAAAATGAAAATCTTAGATATGGCGTTATATAAAAAGACAAGCACAAACGTGGTGTAAGAAGAAATGGAAAAGGAAATAACCTTAGCGGAGATAGCAAAAATACTGGAGAAATACGAAATAGTGGAATTGGAGGACGTAAAGATAAAAGGAGATATAGAGTTAGAATTAGCTGAGGGTGGCATGGCTCTTCCACCTTCAATAGTACAAGCACTGCAATCCATAATAAGTGCAGCACATATCTCCTCGTCAACCACCGAAGCCATCGCCACAACAGCACAAGCGCTGCAGTCCATAATAGGCGTAGGGGCAGGTGCCGGCGGCGTGCAAAAAGTCCAGATACCGACGACACCCGCGGAGGAATTTGGGTTAATACACACGGAATTTAAAGTTGCGAAAACGGAATGGAAAGGTCAGATAGAAGAAGTTACAATCGGCGCTACATCTGCTGATGGTGGCACGAGAGAAGAAACGGTAACGATAGGAGGCGAAAAGGCGCTACCTTTCTATAATTTTGACTATCAAATGCCGCATCCACCGGTGATTTCCGTGGATTGCTTTGACATGCCTATTACGCTGGCAAAGGCGGTGAGAGGGCATTACGAGGACGTGATGGAAGACCCCGGGGAATGGGCGAAGAAGAACGTGCGTGAATTCGGGGCTGATATGGTTACAATTCATCTGATAAGCACGGACCCAACGATAAAGGATAC
>JAYEII010000004.1:0-3253 GCA_034660015.1 Methanobacteriota archaeon
AGCACGGCACGAGTGAACGGTCCGCCGCCCATTGTATCGCCAAAGATCACCAAATCCTCATTGGATTTTCTTATTTCGGAAGCGAAGAAGCGAGTGGGGGAAGGTAGAACGAGCTTGTAAGCGTTATCGAATCCCGTATCTTCGCTATATACCATTATATCCTGTGTTCCAGCTCCAATGTCTATGGCGAGTATGTTCAACATTTTTCCCCTTTACGAAATAATCTCTCTTCAATAAGATATAGTCATTCCGAAAATTATTAACCACCAGATTACACAACACTTTTTCTTTTTTACAAAAAGAAAACCTGTGCTAAAAGAAAAACAAAGAGAAGGTTTTTAGTCAAGGTTTTTACCGAAGGTAAAAAAGTTGTTGGTAAAGCTTTTCTTTCTAAGAAAAGGTTTCTCGTGAAATCTCGTGGTTTTGCAATTTGTTATCGGAATGACTATAATTTGATTTGTAATTGATTGCTGACCTCTAACACAATAACCCCTATCTGCCTATTGGCTACTGGCTATTGTTGGTGGTGATTGGATTTGTGGGCTCAGATGTTCAGCGCGAATAAATAACTCCTTTACTTTCTTCCTTTTCCTTTTTCCATCGGATATTTCCACGATGAATGCCCTTCCTCGCTCTCCTATTACCTTGCCAGTCATACCGTGAAATCTTTGATGCGGCATACCCTTATGAACGCTCGGGTCAATGCGAATGTGTACGCTTTCGCCGGGTTCAAACTGCTGGATTGCTTTGCTTATGGGTGATAGCCCACGTGCTCTTTTTGGCTTACTCAACTTTTTCCTTGTTCTTTTTCGCTCCCCGTGTGAACGTGCCATTTGTTTGTTTTACCTCCACTCAGATTTATCAAGTATAAAACTAATAGAGTATAAATATCTTCTTATATAAAGAAAAAATTAAATAATTAATAGGTAGGGCGGATGTAAAAAATGCTTATTGAATTGCCAAGGCAAACGGAAGTATTTGGTTCGGTAAAAATCCACGAGCTGCAGCGTATATTGAAACTCGATTCCGGCGGCTTTGAAAATCCAAGGGCAAAGGACATTCCATTTGACGAACTTAAAGATGTTCTGAATCGTTTCGCAGTTGTTATACCCGTAAAAGACGAGAAAATACATTTGCTGGATGGCGTTTTAAGAGCTATCCCCTTTGACTGTACTATAATTGTCGTGTCAAACAGCGGGAGGGATGAACATGACCTATACAAAATGGAAAAGGATGTGATAACAAAACTCCACGAGCTGACACAGCAAGAAGTTCTCCTCATACACCAGAAAGACCCTGAAGTTGGCTTTGCTTTTTATGAAGCTGGATACGACTATCTTCTCGATAAGGATGATTTAGTCAGGGATGGGAAGGCGGAAGGAATGATTATAGGCATGCTGCTTGCGAAATCGGTAGGCAAAGATTTTATCGGGTTTGCAGATGCCGACAACTATATTCCGGGTTCTGTGCGTGAGTATGTGCTGGATTATGCAGCGGGATTCTGTATGTCTGAATCGCCCTACAGCATGGTACGACTTCACTGGCGATACAAGCCAAAGGTGGTGGAAGACAAACTGTATTTCAAAAAATGGGGCAGGGTAAGCGAGGCGACAAATAAATATCTCAATCTCCTGCTCTCAACCAACTCAGGATTTGAAACGGGCGTTGTAGTAACGGGAAATGCGGGTGAGCATGCGATGACGACAAAGCTTGCAGATATAATGTGTTATTCGCCTGGGTACTCCATTGAACCCTACCAATTCGTTTATTTGTTTGATGTGTTTGGGCATAAGGCGGAAAAAATGGCGTATCCAGATGCAGCAAATGCAGGAATTGAGATTTTTCAGATAGAGACGTTAAACCCGCACCTACACGAGGAAAAGGGAGAGGAGCATATTAAAAACATGCTGCTCGGCTCGCTCGGCACGATTTACAACAGTAAGCTCTGCAATGATTACGTGAGGTCAAAGGTGCTTGAAGAGCTGGGAGATATTCTGGATACGTGGGAAAAACCCCCGGAAGTTACGGTAATGCCCCCTATTAGTGGGATTGACGCAGACAGATTTATGAATGTGCTGGAAAGGAAATCCGAAACATTAGTAAGGTATGAGGAAACGAGACGCTAAGTCTAAGTGATGGGATAAGATAGGATAGGATAGGATAAATATGAAACAAGTTCTCTTTACCGACCTTGACGGAACCATGCTTGACCTCTATGACTATTCGTATGATGCCGCTCTTCCTGCTCTGGAAGCGTTGAAGATGAGAAAGATTCCCGTTGTGTTCTGCACGGCGAAGACATTAGTTGAGAACGAATATTACCGGGAAGAACTGGGGATAGATGACCCGTTTATTGTAGAGAATGGCGGAGCGATTTTCGTTCCTGAGAATTACTTCTCATTCGGTTTTGAATGTAAAAAAAAGGGCAATTACTGCGTTGTTGAATTTGGCGCGTTGTATGGTGAGTTAAGAGCCGCATTAAGGGCAATCAAGGAGGAAACGGGATTTAAAATCACCGGTTTTGGCGATATGACCGCGGAGGAGGTCGCTGCCGATGCGAATTTAAGCGTGGAGATGGCGAAACTTGCAAAACAGAAAGAATACAACGAGAGTTTCATTTTTGACGAACCCGAATCTGAGGCGGCGGTTTTGTTCGAAAAAATCAAGGAGAAGGGTTTCGCTGCCACTCACGGGGGAAGATACTACGGCATTCACGGTAAGAATGCGGACAAAGGCAAAGCGGTGAGGGCGCTTACAGAACTCTTCAAGCGTGAATATGGAGAAGTGAAGACCTTCGGTGTTGGAGACAGCATGAATGACATTTCGATGTTGAACGCTGTGGAGCATCCGGCGGTGGTAAAGAACAAAAAAGGTGCATGGCTTGACATTTCGCTACCCGGGCTGTATAAAGCGAAGGGCGAGGGACCGGAGGGCTGGGCTGAGGTGGTGGAAAAACTGTTGAAACAAGAAAACAGAAAATAAATTATAGACACAGATTAACGCAGATTAACACAGATGGACAATAAGAATCAGCAATGTTAAACTCAAATAAATCCGTGTCTTAAATAGAAGGGAGTTATACTTTAAGGATAATATTATACGATAAAAAATGCAAGTATAAACCGATGGATTTATTAGATAACGAAGTAGAGCTGGTGGGAAAACTGCTTGAACGAATTGAGTCCAAAAAAGAACAGGGAAAAGGAAAACTAAATGTGCTGGACGTCGGGTGCGGTACCGGGAGATTGAGCAT
>JAYEII010000004.1:3353-15945 GCA_034660015.1 Methanobacteriota archaeon
TGGATTTATTAGATAACGAAGTAGAGCTGGTGGGAAAACTGCTTGAACGAATTGAGTCCAAAAAAGAACAGGGAAAAGGAAAACTAAATGTGCTGGACGTCGGGTGCGGTACCGGGAGATTGAGCATATATCTGAATGAAAAAGCGGGATGTGACGTGACTGGAATTGACATGCTACAGAAGAAGGTAGAAAAGGCGAAAACGAGGTGTTCAGGTTCAGGGAACGTTGAGTTTGAGATGCAATCAGCAGAGAAGATGGGATTTAGAAACGATGTCTTCGATGTCGTTGTATCGCTAAAGGCCTTACACGAAATACCCGACCCTAAGGGGGCGTTAAAGGAATCAAACCGTGTGTTGAACGCCCGCCGCGGGAGAATACTGATTATTGACTGGGTAGGCGGTACGGCTAAAACAAGTACGCATGCACATGCGCCAAAGTATTTCACACCGGCAGGGTTAGAGCAAATGCTTTCCGAATCGGGCTTTGTTAATACGCGGGTTGAACTCAACAGAGAAGGCGAATTGATGCTGGCAGAAGGAAGGAAGAAAAGCCAAGAAATATTCAAAAATGATAGCCACAGAGACCACAGAGGACACAGAGAATAGATACTCGGTGCTCTCTGTGTACTCTGTGGCAAAAATTATACTTTATATACAATAAAAATATAGAAAAATTTTTAAATGATGAAAAAGCGTTTAATGATGACTGGAAAAATTTCAGTTTTATATATGAAAGAATCATATATATAAAAGTAACAAAGAGGGGAGAGCGATGGGAGAAGAAGCTGAGACGTTCATAAAAATTCGCGGGATAAGCAAGAAATTCGAGGACAAAACGGTGCTGAAGGACATTAACCTGGACATAAAGGAGCTGGAGCCGTTAGGGCTGCTCGGGAAGAGTGGTGCGGGGAAATCCGTTCTGCTTCGTATGCTCCGTGGCACGGATGAATACACACCCGATACAGGCGAGATAATTTTCAGAATCGCATATTGCCCCAACTGTACGTGGTTAGAGGGGCCAAGCAAGGTAGGCGAGCGGTGTAGTAAGTGCGGGACGGAATTCGAATTTAAAGAAGTGAATTTCTGGCAGGATAAGCCGATGAGGCGGGTATTAAAAAGTGCGATTGCGATTATGCTGCAGCGTAGTTTCGCTTTATACAGTGACGAGTCGGTTATATGGAATATATTAGAGGCATTGGAGCGGTCAAAATATCCAAAGAGCAAGCAGATGAAGAAGGTATATGAGATACTGGAATCGGTGAAAATGCTGCATCGCGTGAATATGCCCGATACGAGGGACCTCAGTGGAGGCGAGAAACAGCGAATGGTGCTTGCGAGGCAGTTAGCGTTGGCGCCAATTCTGCTTTTAGCCGATGAGCCCACGGGAACGCTGGACCACGAAACGGCGAAGGTGGTGCACCGCGCACTGATAGACACCACAAGAGGCGGGACGACTTTTCTCGTTACTTCGCACTGGCCGTATGTGATTCGCGACCTGACCGAGAAAGCGGTATGGCTTGATAAGGGTGAGATAGTCGAATATGGAGATACGGCAAAGATAGTGGCAGATTTTGAGCGAGAAGTAAGCGAAATAGAGCGAGAGAATTATAAAAAGTTCGGTGACCCGATAATAAGAATAAAAGGACTTAAGAAGTATTACCTCTCGGCATCGAGAGGCGTGGTAAAAGCCGTGGATGACATTTCGTTTACAATAAATGAGAATGAGATATTCGGCGTTGTGGGGCATAGCGGTGCGGGGAAGACGAGTTTGATGCGAATTGTGAGCCATTTAGATGCGGGGACAGGCGGTTCTGCGTGGATACGAGCGGGAGATAGCTGGTATGAGGCGTCAAAAGCGGATGAGGAGACTTTCGTGAAGGATGGCGTAATTACGGGTGGCATGACCGACTGGAAAGCGCATTTTGTCGGTGTGCTACATCAGGAATATTCACTGATTCCGAAACTCACGATCTGGGAGAACCTCACGCGTGGCATAGGTCTGAACATGCCAGAGGACCTCGCGAAGATGAAGGTGAAGTTCGTGCTTGAAGGCGTGGGATTTTCGGATGATGAAGTAGAAGAGATACTACCAAAAACGCATCAGGAACTGAGCGTGGGTGAGAAACAGCGAATACTTATCGCACAACTATTGATGAAAGAGCCTAATATTGCCGTGCTTGACGAACCAACGGGAACAATGGACCCGGTAACGAAGAGATACGTGGGGGAGACGATAATAAAAGCGAGGCAGAATCTGGGCATAACTTTCGTGATTGTCACGCATGACCTCGACTTTGCCGAGAAGGTCTGTGACAGGATAGCACACATGAACGCGGGAAAAATAGAGAAGATAGATGATTTCAGGAGCGTTTAACTAAAAGCAAAAATATCTTTAATAAATAGGAAGAGAGTGATGGAAATGGGCGAAAATGAGGCGTTTGTAAAAATCCGTGATATATGCATGGAGTTCGAAGGGAAAGAAGTTCTGAAGAACGTGAGCGTGGATATAAGAGAAAGGGAGCCGTTGGGGCTGCTTGGACGGAGTGGTTCGGGGAAATCTGTTTTGCTTCATATGTTGCGAGGCACCGAGGAATACGCACCTACTTCAGGGGAGGTAATTTTCAGGGTAGCGATGTGCCCTTCATGTGAGAGGGTAGAGGCGCCAAGCAAAGCTGGAGAGACATGTAGCAGGTGCGGGGCGAAATTGGAGTTGGAGGAAGTGAATTACTGGAAGGACGAAGAAACGAGGAAGAAAGTAAAAAGAGGGGTTGCCATCATGCTGCAGCGTACTTTCGGGTTATACGGGGACGACACGGTTATGTATAACGTGTTGCAGGCATTAGAGAGCAGGAAGTATCCGGCAGATAAGAGGTTTAGAAGAGCTTATGGGCTGCTGAAAGCAGTAAAAATGATTCACCGTATTACTTTCCCGGCAAGCGACCTCAGTGGAGGGGAGAAACAGAGAGTAGTGCTTGCGAGGCAATTAGCACTGGACCCAATGTTGCTTTTAGCTGACGAGCCCACGGGAACGCTGGATTTTGAGACGGCAAAGCTGGTTCACAAAGCGCTGATAGAAAGCACAAAGGCGGGAATGACAATGGTTGTTACTTCTCACTGGCCTTATGTCATTGAAGAACTGACGGAAAAGACGTTATGGCTTGATCACGGCGAGGTCGTCAAATACGGTGATTCGAAAACCGTGGTAGACGAGTTTAAGAAGCAAGTGGGAGAGATAGAGCGTGGAGAATACGTGAAGCTGGGAGAGCCGAAGATAAAAATAGACCATTGTAAGAAGTACTATTACTCCGTGTGGCGAGGGATGGTAAAGGCAGTGGATGACGTTTCGCTAACAATCAATGAGAATGAGATATTTGGGCTATTGGGTAAGAGTGGGTCAGGGAAAACGAGTTTAGCGCGAATTATAACGCAAATAGATGCGCTGACAGATGGTTCGATCAAGATAAGGGCAGGGGAGCGATGGATAGAAGTAGGAAGAGTAGCAGAAACGGGCGTGTGGATTGCGTGGGGCGCAACTACGCCGGGGGTAGGCGAGCAAGCGGCGACACACGTAACTATGTTACACCAGGAATATTCGTTATACCCGGAGAAGACGATATTAGAGAATCTAACGAGCTGCATAGGCTTGAAGGTCCCGGAGGAGCTTGCGAGGATGAAGGTACTCTTTATCCTGGAGGGTATAGGATTTAGTGAGGAAGAAGCGGTGGAGATACTCCCGAAGGACCATACACAACTGAGTGCGGGGGAACAGCAGCGGATAGTTTTAGCCCAGGTATTGATGAAGGAACCTGCGATAGCGATACTTGACGAGCCCACGGGAACGATGGACCCGATAACGAAGAAATTCGTGGCTGAAGCCATAAGGGCGGCACGCGAGAACTTAGGGATAACTTTTCTGGTTGTCTCCCATGACCTTGATTTTGTCGAGATGGTTTGCGATAGGGTAGCACACATGAAGGACGGAAAAATAACGAAAGTAGAGGAATTGAAGGCAGCATAAAAACACAAAACGAGAAAAATAAATCTTTTATGGACACAGATTAACGCAGATTAACACAGACAAAAAAAATCAGTGTAAATCTGTGTAATCTGTGGTTTTATTATTTTTAAGATAAGATGGTAGTGGGGAGAAAGACACAGTTGGTGGCGTGTAGGAAAGGGCAGGCATTAGGTTTAGGCGGCGGTATCGCGCAGCGCGGGACATTCGCGAAAGCACGGCAGAATGACGTAATTGCGCTTGCGATGTCACCGGGATACAGGCACGTGCCGAAGCCAGTGTGCCAGATAACCACCGAATTAAGGGGCAGAGGAATAAACGTAGGAGAACTCGTATTGAATGCAGGAGACGGAACGCCGGAGGATGCACCAAAGACAGGGGGTCATGGCGTGGCATTCGGGTTGGAGTCAAATGAGATGGAGATAATAGGAATGCATAAGCTTGCCCTATTGAATCATGGTAACGTAAAGGCGCATTTCATTTACAAAGTGCGGTTTGAGCTGAGAAAGGTAGCGGTACCTGCTATTGTTCTCTGCCAGTGCCCGGTAACATTCGAGGATTTCGAGGAGATAGGCGTAAGCACGCGGAATAAGGAAGGTGAGACACCGGGTAAAGTCATGGAAATTGTTACAGGGATTGTAAGAAATGCGGACGTGCCGCAGTCGAAACTGAACGAAATCGTGAGCAAAGTGAAAATGTGTCTCAGGGAGATTGGCTAACCACAAGATTATATACATCCTTAAAATTCACCGCAGAGCACACAGAGAACGCAGAGACAAAACAATTAAAAATCAACAATGTTAAACTTAAATAAGTCCGCGTAAATCAGTATAAATCTGTGTCAGAAAATCTGAGCAATGATTGAAACAGTCTAAAAACTCTGTGGTCTCTGCGCTCTCGGCGGTGATAAATCACTTACTTGATTTTTAGACTGTGCCCTGATGAGGAGTTATTCTTTTCGGAATTTTCGCTGGATTTGTTCCATTCTGCTCTTACGCCCTGCATCTATATTGGTTATCCATTTCTCGTGCTTCTTGTATATGTATTCTTTTGCCTCCATCAACTGTTCCTGCGATTCACCCCACAGTATTATCCGGGGCACGTAATCCTTGACCGGTAAATCGGTTCTCGGATCAAAGGCATCATCAGGTGGCTTCTCCTGGTCTACTTCCAACCCGAACTTCTCTGCTGCTTCAAATATTATACCCATTGCTATCGCCCGGGGGATGGGGAGTGCATATTTCTTTTCTTTTTCTTCCATCTTCCTGTTACTTATCCTGCTCCCGTGCCCTCTGCAGCACCCATGTCTATCTCGGTTTCCAGTTCCGCCTCGTAGCATTCGGCGCAAAGGATTCTACCACGCATTTCGATGTAGTCCCCTTCTTCCACTTCTTTCCCACACTTTGAACACGTTGCATGCGCAGTTGTCCTTGCTTTTCTGCCGCCTTCTTCTTTATCAGCCCTTTCTGCCGCCTTTTCCATCCAACTCTTTTCCTTCTCTTCTTCTGCCATCTCTTCTATTGTTGGTTTTATTAGTATTTAATTGTATATAAAATATCAACGACACTGTCGAATTTTATAGTGAAATTGCAATATCCCTAAAGCTCACCGCAGAGCACACGGAGAACGCAGAGGCACAAGAAAGAATAATTTTTGATAATCGGACGCAGATGAACGCGGATAATCAGGATTTTAAACTTAATTTTAGCACTAAACCGGAAGTTAAACGTAAGGCTTTTGATAATTTGAGGAAATAGTTTTCTGCGTAAATCCGTCTAAATCTGCGTCCTAAATAGGTAGAAGGTATACTAAAAAAGCAAAAATTGGGAGAAGGATTTTTTTTTCCTTCTCTGTTTATTTTTTGATTTTAGCACTTTTCACTTCACTGATTACTTTCAAATTTTCAAAAATCTTAACTTGCCCTGTCCTATTCACTGCTTCTCTAATCCCTTCAATCATTCTTGGGATTCCCGGCGGATACCACTCCTCTCCACACTTCAAGCAGACTAATATTGGTACATCTTTAATCAGAATTCCTCCGGTATGCTCATCTCTAAACTCAAGCTCAAGCTCTCCTCCACACCTGCAATTATAACTCATTTCGCTTTCCTCCTTGTAAATGTCTTGTCCCACTTTTCTGCCTCTGGTACATATACGGTTATTAAATAACATAAGCCTTCTCTTGGGCACAGTCGAATTTTCTAGTGAAATTGCTAAATCCTTAAATTTCACCGCAGAGCACACGGAGAACGCAAAGGCACCAGAAAACCTAAGCAATGATTGAAACCGTCTTAAAACTCTGTGGTCTCTGCGCTCTCCGCGGTGATAAATTACCCGATTTTTAGACTGTGCCCGTCATTGCAAAATATCAACCATTATTTACGGATACATTCTCCTTCACAGCAGGTCCGAAAATACCGAGTTCCATACTTCTCTTTTCTATCTCGTCCACCGTCTTCTCATCAAACCATTCTTCGCTGCATTCACCTATACATCTCATTTCGTTCACTTCACCTCCTATAGAAAAGGCAAGGATGAATGCTAAAGAGGGCGAGTTGATGTTAGTGGAAGGCAAGAAGCTGAGCGCATAGTGCTAAATGCAGAACCTATAAATATCCGCAATTATAAACATATCCTAGTCCACCAGTAATCATTTGCGTAACTTTTCTTATGTCTTCTCCTTGTTTCCTTACCTCTTTCAGCGTTTTTTCATATAAATCATCGCTTAAAGTGAGGGGTCTTTCCCTTGCGACATAAGATGTGAGCATGAGGTCCAGAGCTCTTTCCTCTGCTACTGACATATTCCGAATTCTTTTACTCTGTATAAACAAAGGATTATCCTCCCCCCCTTTTATTACCTCTTCAGCTAATTCCGTGCCCGGTATGGGCTCTGCAATGCTTATAAAACAATCATCAAGCCATAGATCTCCTACCAACTCCTTTGTCTTTTCATAATCCTCCTCTCTTTCCCCGGGATAACCGACGATAAAAGAACCCGCAACTTTCACTCCCTTCTGCTTCGCCGCTTCCCTTGCTTCTATTATATCTCCCACCTTTATCCCTTTCCGCATGCGTTTTAACATTCTATCGCTCCCTGATTCCATACCAAAAAATACCCAGCCAATCGTGTATTCCCTTATGGCATCTAATGTCTCATTATTTATGGTATCCACCCGTATATCGGGAGCAGAGAGATTATTTTTGCCTATTACAGAGCTTACCGTCTCCAACAAATCCCGGAATTTGTAATAAAGTGAAGATGTCCCACCGCTGACCGCTATTTTCTTCACGCCAGCTTTCTTGAATTCTTTCACTTCTTCCACGATATTATCAATACTTCTGCTTCTTATTTCGCGACCGAAGAATTCAGAAACCTGGCAGAAGGAGCAATTAAATTTGCAGCCCCGATGTGTTTCTATGTAAACATTCGCCCCCCGTACATCCTGTTCACTTATATCCTTTGGTATCTTTGGTAAAGTTCTATGCTCGATGTCAGGGAGTTGCTTTGGCGGATTTATTACTATTTCCCTGTTTTCCTTGTACGCGACTCCGTCTATTTCCTCTATCTCATACCCGTTCTTCATCATCTCCACCGGTATCTCCCCTTCGCCAATAACGACCACATCACAATCCAAGTATCTGAAAACAAACTCAGAGCACTGCGAAACAGGACCTCCGACCACTATCAATCCCCCCTCCTTACACTTTCTCTTCAGTTCCTTTATAGAATCTCCGATTTCAAGCAGATGCAAAGTGGAGCTGAGGCTTAAGAAGATATAATCGAATTTGCCTTCAAAATGCAAACTCTTTGAGAGCGTTACATCAATATCCTCTCCCAGGCATCGTTCAAGAATTCCCGCTATCACGGATGCTCCATAGGTGTAAATCCCAGGCGATATTACAATTGCTCTTTTTCTCAACACTTTTTCTTTTTTACAAAAAACTTTTTTGCAAGCAAAAACCTTTACTAAAAACATAAGTTTCTTTGGTAAAGTTCACACTTATTATATGATCATCACAATTTATATGAACAGATATCGAATTAATGTGAAATAAGGGCGCAGAAAGCGGCATCTCATTTTTGGAAGGCTCAGAAAAACCGAAAGACTTTTAAGTTGGGTTGGGATATAAAGAAGGTTACCCTAAACAAAATCATTAGGGAAAAATAAAAAAGGAGGAAAAAAAAGATATGGCCAAAGCTATAGAAGATAAGATAGACCTATACGACGATAGAGGCAACGTACTGGCGAGCGATGTGCCGCTACAGGCGATTAGCCCTTTGAGAAACTCAGCGATAAAGAAGATCATTAGCCTTACCCTGCGAACAGGGGCTATTGACTTAGCGAAATTAGAGAAGAAGTTAGCGACCGGTGCAATAGGCGGCAGAGGTATGATCATCCGCGGCGTCGAAAGAAAATTCCCAATACTGGACAAGGCGGAAGAGATAGCGAAAGAAGTCGAGGACATGCTGCGGATTGAAGAAGGTGACGACACGAGTGTGCAGCTGATAGCAGGTGGAAAGCGGATGCTGACGCAACCGCCAACAGAGAGAATCCAATGCGACTACTCTGCGGGTCTTACCTCTGCAATGGGTGCATTGACGCATGCGATAATTGACGCGTGCAACGTGGATATGTGGGATGCATCCTACGTGAAGGCGGCGGTATGGGGTATGTATCCTGAGGATCCGGACACGGCAGACGGCGCGGTAAAGATGCTGGTGGATATCCCGATGAAGAATGAAGGTCCGGGATTTGCACTGAGGAACATCCCGGTGAACCACTTAGCAGCGACGGTAGGAAAGAGAGCGGTACAGGGCGCGGCTTTGACGATGATCCTGGAAGAGGCAGCGCAGTTCGAGATGGGTAACGCGATGGGACCTTTTGAGCGTGGACATTTGTTAGACCTCGCTTTCGAGGGACTGAATGCGAACAATCTGCTGCACGACCTGATAAAGGACAATGGAAAAGGGGTATTAGCTGATGTCGTGTACGATCTGGCGGAGAAGGCAAAGGCAGACGGTGTACTGAAGGAGCAGAAGAAACTGGGTTCCGGGTTCATAGTTTACGACTCGGATGACATGCAACTGTGGAATGCCTACGCATCGGCGGGAATGCTTGCCGCGGTATGCGTGAATTGTGGAGCGATGCGTGCAGGGCAGTCAGTGCCAGGGAACATCTGCTATTACAATTCGCTGCTGGAACACGAGACGGGGATGCCGGGAGTGGACTTCGGAATGGCACAGGGAGCGTCGGTATCGAGTTCGTTCTTCTCGCACTCCATTTACGGAGGCGGTGGACCGGGAGTATTCTACGGGAACCACATCGTTACGAGGCATGCGAAGGGGCAGTTCATACCCTGTTTCTGTGCTGCGATGTGCGTAGATGCGGACACGATGTATTTCATACCTGCAAGGACATCAGCGTTGTACGGAGAGGTGCTGGGAGCGATACCGGAGTTTGCAGAGCCGATGAAAGCGGTTGCCGAAGGGGCAAAGGAGCTAATGTAAATTAAAAAGGAGGAACAAAAAAAATGCCACAATTTGGACCTGGAAAGGGCCATATAGCGGATAACAGAAGGAAATACATGGATCCTTCTTATACGTATGAGAAGTTGAGAGACATAGCAGAGGAAGACGTTGTGAGGTTGCTTGCACACCGTGCACCCGGAGAAGAGTACAAGAGCATTCACCCGCCATTGGAGGAGATGGAGGAGCCTGAATGCGCGGTTCGTGAGATGGTCGAGCCGACAGAGGGAGCAAAAGCGGGTGACCGGATACGATACGTGCAGTTCACCGATTCGCTGCAGTTCGCACCGATAACGCCTCAACAGCGAGCATGGTCGGCGCTTAACAGGTATAGGGGGATTGATCCTGGTGTGTTGTCCGGAAGGGTAATCATAGAGGCTCGAGAGCGGGACATAGAGAAGATAGCAAAGGAGCTTATTGATTCCGAGCTGATGGACACCGCGAGAACGCGACTGTGCGGAAGGACTGTTCACGGGCACGCGGTTAGATTGGACAAGAACGGAATGATGTTCGATGCGCTGCGAAGATGGAGTTTTGATGAGAGCACCGGAGACGTCATTTACGTGAAGGATATGATTGGTGGTGCGATGGACAAGGAAGTAGTAATGGGAAAGCCACTGCCCGAGGACGAGCTGTTAAAGAGGACGACGATGTATCGGAATGCACAGGGCGGAGTCTGGCAGGAAGTAGATGACCCGGAGTCAGCGGAGGTGAGTGCGGCAGTGCACTGGAAGAGAACGATTGCAGGGTTCCAACCATGGAAGAAGATGTCAGAGATAAAAGGTGGAAAGAAGGACATAGGGGTAAAGAGCGTGAAAATGTTTACACCGAGAGGAGGTGTGGAATAAAATGCCATATGGAGATATACAGCATAATTTCCTGAAAGCGATGTCGGATAAGTTCGCAGAGAAGCCAGAAGACACCAAGACGAAGTTCTACGTGTATGGCGGCTGGAAGCAGGACAAGAGGAAGGTAGAGTTCGTGGAAGAATCGAAGAAGTTAGCTTTCGCGCGGAAGTCGAGAACACCGGGATACAATCCGGACGTGGGGATGCCACAGGGGCAAAGGTACCTGATGCCGTACATGATGAACCACACGGACATTATGGTAGACATGGACGACCTGCACTGGATAAACAATGCGGCGATGCAGCAGTGCTGGGACGACATGAAGCGAGGAATTGTCCTGGGACTGGACGATGCGCACGGTCTGTTAGAAGCGCGATTGGGTAAGGAAGTTACGCCTGATACAATCAGCCACTATCTGGAAGTGCTGAATCACGCGCTGCCCGGTGGTGCGGTCATCCAGGAGCACATGGTAGAGACGAAGCCGACGCTGGTGAATGATTGCTATGCGAAGGTATTTACCGGTGATGACGACCTCGTAGATGCGCTGGACAGGCGATTCGTGCTGGACATAAACAAGGAGTTTCCCGCGGGCTGGGAGAAGCCAGGCGAGCAGGCAGACCAGTTGAAAGAAGCAATAGGCAAGAAGATCTGGCAGGTTCTGTGGATGCCAACAGTCGTAGGCAGGACGTCAGATGGAGGAACGATGTTCAGATGGGTAGGCATGCAGGTCGGGATGACGATGATAAACGCGTACAAGTTGTGCGCAGGCGAATCGGTTACGGGTGAATTCGCGTACTACGCGAAGCACGCTGCGGTGGTCAAGCTGTCGAACTACATGCCGGTAAAGAGAGCAAGGGCGCATAACGAGCCAGGTGGAATGCCATTAGGAATCAATGCGGACAGCACGAGGTCGCCGGCGTTGTTCCCGAACGACCCGATAAGGGCTGAGCTGGAGAGCATCGCGGTTGCCGCGCTGGTTTATGACCAGTTGTGGTTCGGAACGTACATGTCGGGTGGTGTAGGATTCACGCAGTATGCGAGTGCGACATACACGGACAACATCTTAGAGGACTTCTGCTACAAGGGATGTGAAATCGGGCTGGATTACGCAGGGGGCGAGATGGCTTCGATAAAGGGCGACAAGCTGAACATGGACATTCTAGAGGCGATGATCCGATCGGAGAACGACTACTGCATGACGCAATACGAAGCGTATCCGACCGTTGCAGAGTCGCACTTCGGTGGGTCAGCGAGGGCATGCTGCGTGGCAGCGGGATGCGGCAGTACCGTTGCGTGTGCGACAGGACTTGCACAGCCGACGCTAAGCGCATGGTCACTGTCTCAGTTAGGCCAGTACGAGCGTCAAGGTAGACTCGGATTCTTCGGCTACGACCTGCAAGACCAGTGCACGGCAAACTGCTCGTACTCGTACCAGAGCGATGAGGGACTGCCATTCGAGATGCGGGGCGTGAACTATCCACACTACGCGATGAACGTCGGACATCAGAGTGCATACGCTGGTCTGGTTGCAGGTGCACACCTTGCGAATCATGACGCATGGGTGCTGTCACCGCTGTGGAAGGTAGCATTCGCGGACCGTGACCTGCCATTTGACCGTGGATACGTGACCAAGGAGTTCGGAGTAGGCGGTCTCAGGGAATTCAAACCTGCGGGTGAGCGTGACCTGATAATCGGCGGATATTACGGACGATAAGTAAGGCGAACAACAAAACGAAACCAAACAAACTTTTTTAGAAAAAAGAAGTTTGAGGGGGAGTTTTTTTTCCCCCTTCTTTTTATTTTTTTTTGCTTTCGGCGGATGGGCAATAGTGTAAAGTTTTTATAATACTAACGAGAAAACAAAAAATAAATTATAGACACAGATTAACGCAGATTAACACAGACAGATGATATGAATTAACACGGTTAAACTAAAATAAATCTGCGTAAATCAGTGTAAATCTGTGTTTTAAATAGAAGGAAGCTATACTTTATATACAAAAATAAAGAGAAACATACTGAAAATGAAAACGTATATTTTCAAAGTTGTTCTGGAAAAAGATTTTTTTGACGATGGAGGCTGTCCAACAATTACCAAACAACCAACAGATAATATTTCCTGCACAGATATAAAAAGCAGTTCTTCCTCTCAACACCCCTTCACTTTATAGCCCAATCCAGCACGAACTGTGAAAACACATCC
>JAYEII010000005.1:0-15897 GCA_034660015.1 Methanobacteriota archaeon
GGATGTGTTTTCACAGTTCGTGCTGGATTGGGCTATAAAGTGAAGGGGTGTTGAGAGGAAGAACTGCTTTTTATATCTGTGCAGGAAATATTATCTGTTGGTTGTTTGGTAATTGTTGGACAGCCTCTTACCTATATAAAAAGTATAATATATAGATACAGATTAAAAACCACAGATTTTACAGAAAAGCAGAATACAGGCTCAGGTCCAGTATCGCGATATTATAATCTGTGAAAATCTGCGTAATCTTGTGGTTATAAAAACTAGGAAAGGTAATCCAACAATTTCCTGAAAGCTTTACCTCTATGCGATAGTCTGTTCTTCTCTTCGGTATCCCGCTCTGCAAACGTCTTCCCATCGACTTCAAATATAGGGTCGTAGCCAAATCCGCCCGCTCCTCTTTCCCTCTCCGTTATTTTACCTTCGGCGGTGCCGACAAAAAGACGCGGTGCGGTATTCGCCGATTCGGAGAACGCAACGACGGTTTTAAACGTGGCTTTTCGCTCTTCTCCTCTTTTATCGGTCATCAACTTCAGTATCCCCTCATTACCTATTGTATCGAAGACAAAAGCGGAGAAGGGCCCCGGAAAGCCCTTTAATGCGTGGATAAGCAACCCGGAATCTTCTAAGAAGAAGGGCGTTTTTATCGCTCTTTTCTCCCGTATATAATTCGCACTTTCTCGCGCTACGGACTCTATTTCATCAAGCTGTAACTCGGGATAGTCATAATCAAGATGTTCTATTGTTATCTCCTTCGCTTCCGCAGCAGCCAAATCGATTATCTCTTTTACCTTGTTCTTGTTCGTGGTGATAAAGACAATTTCCATCGCTGTTACTCCCCTCTCATGCATCATTCGGGATTTATCGCCGTGCCGTGATGCTTCCCCTGAACGGCATTCAAAATATCACGCGGGTTACTGCCATCAATAACGATGGTCTTTATCCCGCTTCGTTCTATTATTTTCGCTGCAACGGGGTCAATAACAATTCTCGACCCTGCTTTTAGTTCCTCTTTCGCAGTAAGCGCAACGAGTTCCTTTGCCGTGAGTTTGTCGTATTTCTTTGCTTCTGGATACCTGCGTGGGTCTGCATCGTAGACACCATCTACCGACGTCACATCTATGAACAGGTCTGCATTGACATACTCGGCGAGGATTGCCGCTACGGCATCGGTGGTATATCCCGGGCTTACGCCACCCATCACGGATATTCTCGCTTCTTTTACTGCTCCCGCTCCTGCGACTTCATTATAAGCTGAGAACGGTTCGGGATGCGCATTGCGCAAAGCGGAGATGAGCAATTTTGCATTTACTCTTGTTAGAGCAATGCCGATATAATCGCATATTGTTTCGTTCGCACCCAACTCACGCGCTATTTGTATGCGTTCACGCGCTATTTTACCGCCACCGGTAACGATATAGAGGTTATACGATTTCGCAATCTCTTCTAAGACATCCGCAATTTGTTTTATGCGCGTGGCATCCTCAAAGAAACTCCCGCTTAATGAAATGACTACTTTCATGTTTAATCTGCCTCTCTCTGTAATCTAATTATTCTTTAAATCCATTATGTATTATATATAAAAAGTATCTTTTAGAATACATGCACCGCGGACGCTTTAAACGTGATATACACTTCTCCTCCTGTTTTCAAATTCATCTCATCAAATGACTGCTTGGTTATCGCAACCACAAAAGGAACGTCAATGCCAACGTCAACCGCGATTCGGATGACCGTCCCGGTATCCACTACACGCTCTATTTTACCTTTAAATGCGTTTCGTGCACTCGACACGATTTTCTCCATCGAAACTAATATGTCTTGTTGAATATCTCGTAAGGAGCGCCTGCCTGCATTATTTGTCCTTTCATCATCACTGCTATTCTATCTGCTAAGAGTGAAATCTTTCCAATCTTTGTATAGCTTCTTGATTCTTGTCATCTTGTTCGTTCAATATATCAGTAAACGAAGTATTTAAATAAACACAGGTTCTGTATGTTAAAGCAGGATAATGAATTTCAAAAAGATTGACAAAAAGAGTTGGTCATTAGCAATCCTGTCTGGCATTTTACTAATATTGAGTTTTCCTCCTTTTGATGTCGAATTCCTAGCTTGGGTTGCTTTTGTGCCATTACTTGTCGCTATACACAAGAAAGAATCAAAAAGGGTATATTGGTTAGCATCTATTTTTTGTCTTACATGGTTTTTACCAATGCACATAACGTGGTACTGCACCATTTTTCCCGTTTGGTTAGCTCTCTTATTGTCTTGCGGGTTAGCCTTGCTTTATGCTGAACTATTACTGGTAGATTCAAAAATGCGAAACTGGTTCCCCAATCTCCAAGTCATCACTCTTCCCATATTATGGACTTCTTTCGATTTTTTAAGGATGAATCTACCAATAACGAAGGATTGGTGGCTGATAATATTAGCAAATTCACAATGGAAGGACATTCCAATACTGCAATTAATGACAATTACGGGCGTTTATGGAATAACCTTCTTTATTCTGCTGGTTAATTCCGCTATTGCCTATACTATCATTAATTACAAAAATGAGACTTTTAAACGTATATCCAGACAAACAATTGTCGTTGGATTAATATTTGTTACAATATTTGCCTTTGGCTGGCTTAGCGTTCCTCAGGCAAGTAAAGACATCAGCATTGTTGCAATTCAAGACAACCATGACAACTATCCCGATGAGCCGGGGTCTTATGCCGTGTGCGAAATAACAGAGTCCGCCACTCGCAATCAATTCGATGTCCAGGAAGAGTTGACCAAAAAATCGTTGCAATATAAACCTGATTTCATCGTGTGGTCAGAAAGCGTTTTTGTTTATCTTGATGACGCCGCCTACATGGATAAAATAGGAGATTTAGCTAGATCCATGGATTCTTATATTATAGCTAACGTCGTAGATCCCATCGGCAACAAAAAGTACAATACGGCAATACTGTTTTCTCCAGAAGGTGAAGTAGTAGCTAAATATCACAAACACCACATTACATGGGGAGAAAAGGCAGGCGGCTTTGTTGCAGAACAAGAAGATGGTTTCCCAGTTGTTGAAACGAAGAAGGGAAAAGTTGGCTTGGAGATTTGCTATGACACTCATTTTTCCGATGTGACACGAAATCTGGCAAAAAATGATGCTCAATTGATATTAATACCTATTGATGACTCGAGATACGGAAGTTATGTTTTCCCGCAATTACATGCAAGTGATGCTATTTTCAGGGCTGTGGAAAACAGGGTTAGCATTGGGCTCGCAGCTATTACGGGAATATCTTTAATAACAGACCCTTATGGGAGAGTAATAGGATCTTCAGGAGTGTATACGCAAGAATTAATAGCAGGAAAAACGTTTGTCGTGACTGAAAAAACGTTTTACACTCGATATGGAGACGTATTCTCATACCTGGTTGTAGTTTTAGCATTTGGTTTAGTCACCGCTTTTATATATTCCTCAGCCTTAAGAAAAATAAAAATGAGGTAAAAAGATTGGAAAAAGAATATGATGTAGTCGTAATAGGTGCAGGGTTAGGCGGGCTTAGTGCAGCAACCAATTTAGCAAAGAATGGATTAAAGACCTTGCTGGTTGAAAAACATGCTCGAGTGGGTGGATACTGCTGCGGGTTTAAAAGAAAAGGTTTTACTTTCGACTGTGCAACAGAAGCGTTTCTTATGGCTGGTAAGGCCGGCTATGTCAAGAAATTACTTGAAAGCTTGGGAGTAGAAATAGAATTCAAAAGACTTGATCCGTTGGCACACTGCATATACCCAGAGCATGAGTTTGATATTCCAAAAGACCTGGAAGAGTATGAAGAAATTCTTGGGGATTATTTTCCAGAAGAAAAAAAGAGCATAATCAGATATTTCAGCACGATGAACAAAATCTATGAGCAAGTTATGAGAGCAAGGGGAAAAGGAGAGCCAACAAATATCTTTTCAAAGCTGCTTTTTGCAATGAAGAACATTGAGTTTGTAAGAAACATGAAAAAGAGCTTTCAGACTATGCTTGATGAGCATTTTAAAGATGAGAAGCTGAAATCGATTATGGCACATTTCGCCGGATGGACAGGTCTGCCGGCGTCTGAGATTGGAGCAATAGATGCTTCAATTATACCAGCGAATCCTTACAAATTCGGATTATATTATCCGATGGGTGGAATGCAAGCTTTTTCTGATAAAATAGCTGCGAAATTTAAAGAATATGGAGGGACTCTTTTGACTAACATGCCGGTTTCAAAATTAATCATTCAAAATGGCAAAGTGGGGGGTGTAGAACTTGCAGACTGTGAAAAAGTGAAAGCTACCGAAGTGATTTCAAATGCAGACTTAAAACAGACATTCCTGAAACTTGTTGGCACAGAACACTTGGACAAAGAATTTGCATCTGAAATTGAAAATAGTGAACAGTCCATCACAGGTTTTTTGGTTTATCTTGGGGTTGATATGGAGCTAAGTATCGCTTCTCACAATAGTATCTATTCATCATACGATAAGTATGAGATGTTCGAAGAGCTAAAGCGTGGAGAATTAAATTTTACCGCAACCAGTGTGGTTGTTCCATCTTTGATAGACTCCTCTATGGCACCAGAGGGTATGCATTCAGTGTTTATTTTAACACTTGCACCTTACAACTACAAGAACTACTGGATGACGGAGAATGGAAAAAGAGAAGAGGCTTATTATAAACTGAAAGATGAAGTTGCCAATAAACTCATCAAAAAAGTAGAAGAAACTTTGATTCCAAATTTGTCAAAACATATAGTCGTAAAAGACGCTGCAACGCCCATGACCTTTGAGAGATATACATGTAATAAGGAAGGAGCATGGTATGGTCCAAGACTTCCTTTCAGGACATGGGAAGATTTAGAGACAAGCATGCTCACACCAATTGAAGGACTATATCTTGCAGGTCACAACAATCGTGCTGGAGGAATGCCAATGGCATTGATTTCCGGTTTTATGGCTGCAAATCGTATTATTGAGAAGGGAAAAAAACGTTGATGCTGGTAAGAACTTTTTATCTTCTCCTTCTTTTCCCAAGTATCCTCAACAATACAAATATAACCAAATAAATTCAAATCAGCAAAACTAAAACCGAATTTCCCGAAAGGCATCTTTTAGAATACATGCACCGCGGACGCTTTAAACGTGATATACACTTCTCCTCCTGTTTTCAAATTCATCTCATCAAACGACTGCTTGGTTATCGCAACTACAAAAGGAACGTCAATGCCAACGTCAACTGCGATTCGGATGACTGCCCCTGTATCCACTACACGCTCTATTTCGCCTTTAAATGTGTTTCTTGCACTCGACACAATTTTCTCCGTCGAAACTAATATGTCCTCCGGTCTGATGGATACGTGGACGTGCCCGGGCTTAAGCGTGGTTGTAGTGGATGCGATTTTTATACCGCCAACATCAATGCAGGCTATGTCGTTATCAACGCGGGACTCACCTTGAAACAGGTTACCAACACCAAGGAACTCAGCAGCGAATTTAGATTCGGGTTTTCTGAACACCTCGTTCGGCGTACCTATCTGCACAATCTCGCCTTTATCCATTACCGCCATCCGGCTGCCGAGCAAGAAAGCCTCCTCGAAACTGTGCGTTACGTGAATAATAGTAGTTTCTGTAATTGAATGGACGTTCTTCAATTCTTGACGCAGTCGTTCCGCTGTTTGTGTATCCAGCGCACTTAACGGCTCATCAAGCAACAGGACTTTCGGCTCCATAATCAGCGCGCGGGCTATCGCAATTCGCTGCTGTTCGCCACCGCTCAGCGTGCCGGGGTAACGATGCAAGAGATGAGAAACACCCATCAAGTTTGCCAGTTCGTCCACCCTGCATTTGATTTCCCTTTTCGTTACTTTTCGCGACTTCAGCCCAAAACCTATGTTTTCCTCTACCGTCAAAAACGGGAACAGGGTGTAATCCTGGTAAACCATGCCTATGTTTCGCTCCCTTGGTGGAATATCCGTGATGTCCTGCTCGTTAAGGAATATCCTGCCACTATCCGCGCGGTAAATGCCTGCTATTGTCTCAAGTAAGATTGTTTTCCCGGCACCCGTGGGACCCAGCACCATAAAATACTCGCCATCGTTTATTTCAAGGCTCACGTCTCGTAAGAAGAACTCGCCCAAATCCTTCGATAGATTTTCTATTCTTATCATTCTTTGTTTCTTTGGTAAAGCTTTCTTTTCTAAAGAAAGGTTTCAGAACACACGCGTAAAACCGCCATATCTTTCAAACACGAACAGAGATATAAGCGATATAATAATCAGGATAGTCGCTGCAGCAATGGCTAAATTCAGCTCGCCACAGGACATGTTCAGGAATATCGCGATGGGTAAAGTCTCGGTTTTCATTCTCGTTGCTCCTGCGACCATCAGTGCGGCACCAAACTCTCCTATTCCTTTCGACCATGTTATAATGGAGCCAGCTAAGAGTCCATTCTTCGACATTGGCAGTGTTACACGCCAGAACGCCTGCGCCTCGGTGCAGCCAAGTGTTTCCGCTACGTGCTCGTATCTCGGATTTATACTCTGAAACGTTCCACGCAGTATCCTGAACATGAACGGCACGTTCACAAAAAACTGTGCGATTATTATCCCCAGCGGCGTGAACACAAACGTAAGCCCCGCATCGGCAAGCGCTTTCCCGAATGAGGTCGTGCCAAACAGAATTAACAAGCCCACACCTGCGACCAGCGGTGGTAACGCCAGCGGTGCATCAAGAATCGTATTGACCACACTCTTGCCAAAGAAGTCGTATCGCGCAAGTGCGTATGCCGCGGGTATCGAAATGCCAATGCACAGAACTGTGGACACGACAGCCGTTGTCAAACTCAATTTTATCGCAAATTGTAGCTCCTCCGAGAGGATACTTGATATTAGCGCGGGCAGCGTGGTGTGCGTAACGACGCAAATAATCAGAACCAGGATAAAAGCAGCGAGAAATAAACTTGATAGTACCGTAATAATCTTGATTTTTGACCGCTTCAATTTCTTTAGCATTGCGTTTATCCGTTCCTACTCAGGTCTATGCTTGCATGATTCGCCCTTAACCATGTCTAAGTGAGGATTACTGAGCCATCCGCTCTTTGCATTATCTCTATGGTCAAACTGCGGCACGAAGGGTTTTATATCGAGAAGAGGTGCCCCGTCTATGATGTCCACCTCGCTGATTTCCAGTTTGTTCCCTCTCACGCTCTCCAACCTCACGACCGACAACCCGATGGGATTGGGGCGTTTGAAATGTCTAATTGAGAAGATTCCGTGCTGTTCGTCTTCTAAAAAGGGCTCCGAGACCAATGAATAACCATCAGCGAGATGAAAATGGTAAATGAGGATGACGTGCGAGAAGCCCTCGATGTCCCTGAGTCCATCGGCATATTCGGGAAATACCTCTACCTCGCCCTTAGCGTCTTTTGCGAACACGCCTTGAATCGGGGCTTCTGCTTTATCCCTGAAACCCGTGTGTATGACTCCAATTGGTCTGTATGTTACTCCTTCTCTATTTTTTTCCATCTCTCTTACTTTTCACGCTACTTCCTACTGTATTATTAATTATGTTTTTTCACTGAGATATTCTATCTTTACTATTGTTTTCTACTCTATTCATATTTCGGATTGGGGTATGTCGTAAAGCCGTGTTTCTCGAATACCTCTTTTCCTTCATCAGAGGCGACGAAATCAACGAACTTCATTGCCATATCTTTGTTTTCAGAAAACGTTAGCGTGCCTATTGGAATCACTTTTATGAGATTCTGTTCCTTTGGTATCTCTATAATATCGGTTTCTTTCTCAGTCCTAACTAACGATGCTTTCCATATTATTGACGCATCTGCCGTGCCCATGCACGTAGAGACCACCAGCTCATTTACCGTAGCGGTGCGAGCAATGACATTCGCATCCACAGCATCAAAAATCCCATTCTTCTCCAGTATTTTGTTCGCAATCTTACCGCACGCAGCTGCTTTTGCGTCTCCTAAAACGACTTTCACGCCTGGCTTTGTAAGGTCATTCAAAGACGTTATATTCGCCGGATTTCCCTCGGGAACTGCTATCACAGGTATATGATACGCTACACGCTGCTCGTAATCAACAAACCCTTTTTCTTTCGCTTTTTCTATGTACATCGTTGCCCCCGGCATATACACATCTCCCTGTTTCGTTAGCTCTATCTGGCTCAAGAGCGTGTTAGAACCGGCATAGTTGTAGTTCACGGGGACGCCGTACTTCTGCTCGAACACACTTCCAATTTCATCCATCGGCTTTCGCATTCCCGCACCTGAATAGACCATGAGCGCTTTGCTTTCTCCGCCGGGCATCGGCGCCTGTGGCGTTTCGGAAGTGAAGTAAAAAGCCGCAGCCGTCACGCACACAATCGCTGCAATCGCTATTAGTGTTCCCAATACCAAAATATTCCTTTTTTCCATTTTATTTTACATCACCGATATGCAAATATATACCATTCGCTATAAATGCTTTTCGTTTTTTTTTTATGGTATATAAAGTATAGCTTCCTTCTATTCAGGACACAGATTTACACTGATTTACGCTGATTTATTTTAGTTTTAACCATGCTGATTCTTATCATCTATCCGTGTTAATCTGCATTAATCTGCGTTAATCTGTGTCTCTAATTTATTTTCTGTTTTCTTGACGGAGGTCTTTCTAACTCATCTCACCACATGAACCGAAGTAGCTTTAAAAGTTGCATAGACCTCCTCGCCCTTTTGCAGCCCGATATTTTCACGTGATTGCTTTGTAATAAAAGCAACAAGTGAATTATCCATCTTCACACGTGTTAAAGGACCCATATCGTCCAATGCTTCTATCTTTCCTTTCATGACATTCTTTGCACTGCTTTCGCCTCTGCTTTCAGACAAAATTATGTCTTCTGGTCGTATAAACACTTTTACCGCACCTGCATGGTAGTCAGAAACAGCAAATATATTATCACTAATATCTACTTCTATCTCCGCAACGCCGTTATCGTTACCACGAACGATGCCACCCCATATGTTCTCAACGCCAACGAAATCCGCGATTTCCTCGTTTAACGGTTTGTTGAATATCTCATAAGGAGTGCCGACCTGCATTATTCGCCCTTTCATCATTACTGCTATTCTATCTGCTAAAACCATCGCCTCTGTTTGGTCATGCGTCACGTGAACCATTGTAATTCCTAACTCCCGCTTTATCTTCCTCAGTTCTTCTCGTAGGTAGTCTTTCGTTCGGAGGTCTAATGCGGATAATGGCTCGTCAAGAAGCAATATTGAAGGTTCAATGGCAATTGCTCTGGCAATTGCAACTTTTTGCTGCTCTCCACCGCTTAGCGTAGCGGGATAGCGATGCGCAAGATGGGATATACTTAGCCAGTCCATTATTTCTTTCAACTTTTTTCTGTTTGTATCTGGAGATGCGGCCTTTCTCAACTTCAACCCGAATTCTATGTTCTCTTCGACAGTAAAATGAGGGAACAGGGAATAATCCTGATAGATAAAGCCGATTCGCCTTTTCTCTGGTGGTTGATTTGTTACGTTTTGCCCTTCTATCCAAACTTCTCCGCTGTCAGGAAAGTAAAAACCTGCGATTGTTTCAAGCAACAATGTCTTTCCCGCACCGGTAGGACCCAGAATAACGAAATATTTCCCTCTTTCAATCGCCAAGTTTATATCTTTAAGAGAGAACTCTTTCCAATCTTTGTATAAGTCCCTTACTTCTATCATTTATTTCCATCTCCGCTGGAGCACCCGCAACATTATAAATATAACCAAACAAATCGAAATCAACAAAACCGAAATCGGTCTTGATGCCGGTAATCCAAAAGATGTAAACTTCTCGTAGATTAAAATTGGTGCGGATATCGGGTGGTATGCGATGATCAGAACAGCCGAGAACTCGCTTATCGCTCGCCCCCAGCTCAGGATTGCACCAGTTAATATGGATGGAAAAGCAAGCGGAAACGTTATTTCTCTGAACGTTTTCCAATGCGATGCGCCCAATGAGCGTGCAACATTTTCTAATCGTGGGTCAACCTCCTTGAAACCCTCTCTTGCAGTGTCTATTAAATACGGAAGGCTCATGAAAAGCATTGCAATTACAATTCCAAGGTACGCATCTGTAATTACCATTCCTAACCGTTTTAGTGGTGCCCCAATCACTCCATACCGCATGAACACTCCATATAACGCAATCCCAGCAACAACGTGTGGAATCATCAAGGGGATGTCCACAATGCCTTCTATAAGGCTCTTACCCAGGAAATCCTTTCTTGCGAGGAAATACGCTAATGGGACGCCAAAAAAGAAAGCAATTAGTGTGGACGCCATAGCCATAGAAATGCTTATCCCTATTGCTTTTAGAACTACTGAGTTCGTTACAGCATCAATTAACGCAGGAAAGTCTTCCGTTTGCCTGTAAAACATATCTCCAAGCGTAATAAAGACAAAAGCGACGAGAACGAGCCCTAAAAAGAGGAAAAAGACATAAACTTTCTCCCTCTTTAGTTTTTCCATTGACCAGCTCGAAAGTAATTTCATCGCTATTTCTTCCTATTTATTCTTTTATTTCGCTATTTCTTTTATATCCCTAACTGCGGGTCTAAGTTCTTCGGGTATTTTAAAATCATCTATGAACCTTGGTAAAGTGGATAGTCAGCGATAAGCCACGAGCTTAATTCTTGTTTTATATCGTTAATTTCAACTCGTTCCATAATTTCGTAGCAATCTTCTTCGGAGATATTCTGAAGTATCCTTATCAGGTCGTTTATAAGCCTTGTTATTTCGTCCATTTTCGCTCACCAATATGCTGTGCTGCACAGGGTTGATGGTTAATTAACGAGTTTGTTATTTCGATAATACTTTGCAAGACACAAAAAAGAAAAGAGGGAGAAATATTTCCCCCCTTCTCAACTTTAGTTTCTCTTTTATCCCTTTTATCTCCTTTATCTCTTCCTCTTTTGCAGCACCAGATATCCAATTGCTGATATTCCAGCAACGGCAAATACGGCTACAAAACCCGGCATTTTCGGTGTAGGTGTTGATGCTGATGCTGGCTTTGGACTTGGTGGAGGTGTCTGTTTCGGCTTTGCGGACTCAACATATACTAAACCTTTCAGTTCTTCCGGTACATTCCCGCTTCCTAAGGCGGGCACAAATGGGGTTTGTCCCATACCCGCAAATATCTGCTGCCCTGATTCGCCGATGACGAATTTCACGAACTCCAGTCCAAGTTCCGGATTTTCCGCATTCGTCGGGACTGTTATACCGTATATAATTGTACTTCCTGTGATCGTTTTTCCATCTGCTTTTTGTATTTTGACTGTATTATAGAACTCTTCGTACTCGATCTTGCTCAGGTCTATTTGCTCAGGCAGGTCAACGAACGCTAAATTGTGCTGAACGGCAACGCTGCGGTATTCAAATGCATAGTCCAGCCCACCTTGCTCGATGAATGCCACGAGTTCAACCGATTTCGGCCGTATACACACCTTCTCGGTGTTTGACGTTGGGTCCTCTGGCACCGTTACTAAATATGTCCCATCTTTCCCATCGCTTATCGTAATCGCCGTATTATCGAGAACCAAATCATCGAATATCTTTGAATCTTTATAGTGTAGCTCTGCGAGTTGCATTACCATTGGCGACCTGTATCCACAAGGGTCAAGATTCGGATTTGAGAACCCAAAGACCACCTCATCTTTGCGAAGGATGTCATACCAGTTCTCAGGCGTGATTTCATCCGCATATTTGCTCTTCTCGGGATTATACGCAAGCACCATATCATTCGTTGCGAATCTTACATACCAGTCAGCGAACTCAGGATACATCATGCTCGGTATGAGCGAGTAATCTGCAGATGCGAGCACTTCTCCCATCTTCCCAATATCTGTTATCTGCCTTACCGCCTTCACACTGCCCATTGATTCTCGTTGCACATCTATGTTCGGATTCAAAGCCTCAAATTGGCTCTCCGCCTCCGCCAAAGGAACTGCTAAGCTCCCAGCGTGGAAGACTTTGACCGTTTTTGCTTGTTCTGCTCCCACAACAGGTGCGTAAAAAGCTGTTACCGTCACGCACACAATCGCAGCAATCGCTATTAGTGTTCCCAATACCAAAATTTTCCTTTTTTCCATTTTTATTTCCACTCCGATATGCAAAATTATACCATTCGCTATAAAAGGTTTTCGGTTTTTTAGTTTTTCGAAAGACACTTAAAGAGGGGGATAAATATACAAATCGGAGGAATAAAAAAAAATGCCACTAAGCGCAAGAAATATGATTGAAGGTGTTGTGAAGGCGATAGAGAAAGGCGAAGTCGCTTCTACGGTAAAAATCGAAGTCGCCAAGCCCACAACCATAACCGCGATGATAACAAAGGAGGCGGTGGAAGAGCTCGGTTTGAAAGAGGGCGATAAAGTAGAAGCAGTGATAAAAGCGACTGAGGTACTGGTGTCAAAGGACTAAAAAGCGTGGAAATTGTAACAGGGAGGGGGGGGTTTCACATCCTTCCTTTTTCATTTTTTTATTTTCTTACCCTTGCTAAACAATACAAAAAAGAGGCAGCGTAGGGCGGGGCGACAACCGCCCCACGCTTATGGCTGCGCTAACACTTCCCTGTTGGATAAAAATGGGGGTGAAATAATGGCAGACCGATGTGTATGTTTATGCCATTCGCTATAAAAGGTTTTCGGTTTTTCTTATTCTTTACTTGTATATCCTATACCAACACACATTGTGAGGGCATCTGAGGTGAAGAGAAAATACGAATCAGGGCATAAGCAGTGGATAGAGCATAAGGGGAAAGCGATAATAGGGGAAGGGCGAGCGCGGCTGCTCGCGGAAATTCGTAACTCTTCTTCTATATTAAAAGCGGCGAAAAAGCTTTCTATTCCTTATCGAACGGCGTGGGAATACCTAAAGAGAATTGAAGATGCGATAGGCAGTCCTGTAGTGAAGACACATCGGGGTGGTCCAAAGGGGGGCGGCGGTACAACATTAACCGCAGAGGGCGAGGAGATTTTAAGAGAATATGAACGGTATAAACGGCATTTGAATAGCGTAGCGCAAAATGAAATAGACTGGGAGGCGGTTTTTACGAAAATAAGTGCGAGGAATTGGATTAAAGGGGTTGTAAAAGGAATAGAGAAAGGCGAAATTGCGTCTACCGTGCGAATAGAAGTTGCCATACCGGCTGTTATAACGGCGATGATAACGCAAGAAGCGGTAGAAGAACTCAGTTTGAAAGAAGGCGATGCCGTTGAGGCAGTGATAAAAGCGACAGAGATACTGGTGTCAAAGGGAGTGTGAGAACAAGATAAATTGTAGACACAGATTAACGCAGATTAACACAGACAGACAGACAGATAATAAGAATCAACAATGTCAAACTTAACTTAAATAAATCTGCGTAAATCCGTGTAAATCTGTGTCTTAAGTAGTGGGGTGTTATACTTTATACACAATAAAAAACAACCTTTTTAAGTAAGCAATAGAAATATTGTAAATGGGCATAGCGGCCATAGCGGCGGGGAAACTCCCGGACTCATTCCGAACCCGGCAGATAAGTCCGCCAGCGTTCCTTACTGTACTGAGTTGCGCGAGCACTTGGGAACTAAGGATCGCTGCTATGTTCATAAATTTAGTTAGAGGATTAGCGGTTTGGCGGGTTAGAACGTTAGAACGGCTACTATAGCCATCTCAGTAATAATTTTCGGAATGACTATAATTCCACTATTCTCCAGGTTTAACGCCAAAATCCTCACTTACATGATTTCTTCGAGATACCTTTTCACATAATCTCGCAGCTTATCAGGAGGAGCCATGATAAATTTGCAATTCTTATCGCCTTTAGCGATGCAGGCTATTTCTTCTGCGTCAAGTTTTATACCATAGCTCTCCTCGCACCATCCTGCCGCGTACCCTGCATTCAGATTGCAAACACAAATCGTTGACTTGCCCTCCATTTTAAGCTGCATTTCTGCTTCGAATGAATGCGGATGATTATATACTAAAAGGTAGTTATCGTCAGGTGAAGGATGGCTTTCTGGAAGTAATTCAACGAAAGCGAAGCCAGAGTAGTTGAAATGTATTGGACCGGGTCCAAGTCTTTCATCAGGATGTTTAAGTCCAAACTTCTCATGAAATCCTTTAGCATCTGACCTGCCGATAGCTTTCCCAAATTCATACACAAGTACATCAGTTCCTTCTGTGCCATAGATTTTTTCTGCAACTTTCCTGATCCAGTAGCCCAGCACCTCAGCTCTAACCAGCATGTATCTATCGCCACTAATTGTTCTAACAGCCTTTGTTGGATCATGTTCCTGGTTTGCAAAAAACTCCTTAACCTGCTTCTCCGCCCTAAGAAAAATCGGTTCTAACTCCTTTGGACACCGGACTGATACAAGTTTTTCCATTTTCAACACCTTATTATTTTGTTTCTCTCTTCTTTAATATATGCCCTTGAGTCATAATCATTCACCCAAAATTTTCGCTAAATCTTCATAAAACCGTATCAATAACTTGGTCACCTCACTATCCTCGTTCAATGTAAACGTTCTTATTTGTTTGCCCATTTTGCCTTCTTTCACGATATTCATTTCTAAAAGCGGCTCGATTACGCGTGCAACGCTGGAGTGAGAAAGCCCAGCCTCTTCTGCGATGCCTGAGAGATAGGTTGTCGTACCGCGATTTCTTATTAAATACTCTAAGACAATAAGCTGCGCGTTTCTTCCAAATATTTTTTCGATTTTGTTCATTTGAAGCTTAGCGATAAATAGTCGTGTATACTTATATTTAGTGCTACTTAACTTTATGTTTTTCGGTTTTTCAAAAAACTGAAAACCTTAAATAGGGATACCTGCATATTAATAATCGGGTTCATTTAAAAAAAGGTGAACTCTAAGATAAAAGAGGTGATGTGGAAAAATGAATGGTAAAAGTTTGGTAAACCTGCAAATACCGGCAGGCAAAATAGAAAACGTGGATGAGCTTGTCAGAGATGGCTATTACGGAAGTAGAAGTGACGCAATCAGAGATATAATAAGGCGTGGAGCGACACATCTTAGGATGAGTTATCCACTGTGCCAACGCAGTTTGGACGCTTGAGATCCGCCGGCGTAAGGCTATGATGTGTGAGTACAAATAGATACAAGAGAGGGGGTTGAGAGGCTTGAAGAAGACTTTGCCGCTCTTCCTTTTTTATTTTTTAAATCTCAAAAGCATATAAATTTAGATGAGGTAAAAATAAATCGAAAAGTTATCATTGGTATTGCAGTAGTTAGTTATCGATAATTTTAAATAAAGGCAATAACTAAAATAAAAACAAAAGAATGAAAAAAGGAGGCACAACTGCGGGAGGAGAAAAATGAAATTAGACAACAATGACCGGAAAATTGTTGAAATGCTACAAAAAGACGCTACACACGCGTATGATGCGATAGCTGAGCGATTGGGCATTACAGAAAGCGAAGTGGAAGAAAGAATTAGAAGACTTTCCGACACCAGAACCAAGATTCTAATAGTTGATGACGAACTGGATACTTTGTTACCACTAAAGAGGGCATTGGAAATGGAGGACTTCAATGTCATCGAAGCTCAAGACGGTGTCGAGGCACTGGAAAAGGTAAGGGATGAGATTCCCGACCTCGTGCTTCTCGATTTGATGTTGCCCAAGATAAATGGATTCGAGGTCTGTCAGCGGCTGAAACATGATGAAGCAACGAGTTCCATTCCGATAATTATGCTCACTGCAAAGGGCGAGACTTCTGATAAAATCGAAGGCATTGAAATCGGTGCAGATGACTACGTTACAAAACCGTTTAACTTAGATGAATTGAAGGCGAGGATAAAGGCGGTTCTGCGCAGAACTGCTCCCT
>JAYEII010000006.1:0-11502 GCA_034660015.1 Methanobacteriota archaeon
ATAGTTGTTATATATTAATAAATATACATGAAAGAGTATTATTTACATCTTTTCTAAAAACTACATGCTATGTCCCTATTTAGCTTAAGTTTACGAAGATGCGGCTTAGGTATCTTCTTCACCCTCTTGACTCTCGAATTAATTCTGGTTTTTCAATCGGTTCTTTCCATTGTTTTGAGTACAGTTGCTGTTGTCTGTTTCCGGATGGGAGCTACAAAGGAGGATGAATTCAATATAAAGGAGTTTGGAGACGATTATAAGGAATATATGAACAAAGTTCCTATGTGGAATGTTTTTAAGAGACTAAAATAAAAATGGAACGACCAAAACCTTTTGTCTTTATAAACCTTCTTTAACGATAAAATCAGAAAAGAGGGGAGAAGAAAAGCAAAAAGAGGGAAGAGGGGAAGAGAGAAAGTGAGCGAGCGTAGAATGAGACGAGTGCGGGTGATGAAGTTTGGCGGAGGGGCAGTGGCAGATGGTAAAAAGATAAAGACCGTGGCAAATTTGATACGGCAGAGCAAAGAGGGAACAGAGGAAAAGGAAAAGGGGAACAATGGACTTGTCGTGGTGACATCCGCAATTTTCGAGATTACTGATATATTGCATGAAAACGCGAGCAGGGTGGCAAAAGAAGGAGACGTGGAAAAGGTAAAAGAATTTGTGAATGAATTAAAAAACAGGCATGAAACTGCGGCATCTGAGGCAATAGACAATAAGCACGTGTTGAACGTGGTAAAAAAGGAGATAGAAGAAAGAGTAGGGGAAATGGAGAAGGCTCTGGTTGGTATATGTCTGTTGGGCGAATTAACAGCGAGGTCGCTTGACTATATCGTTTCCTTCGGCGAACGATTAGCAGCTCCTATCCTGGCGGGTACGTTACAATCAATGGGTATGGACGCCGTGCATCTCACCGGTGGTGACGCAGGAATAATAACGAATGCCAACTATGGCAATGCACAGTTAACAAGCGATGCGGAAGAAACGATAAGAGGGCGAATTATGCCTTTGTTGGACGATAATAAAATACCCGTCGTCAGCGGATATATGGGAGAAACGAAGAAAGGGATAACGACAACGCTGGGTAGAGGCGGCTCGGACTATACCGCGACCATAATAGGAGCGGCGATAGATGCCGGTGAAGTGTGGCTCTGGAAAGAAACCGAAGGAATAATGAGTGCAGACCCAAAGATAATCAAGGATGCAAGAAAGATACCCTATATCTCCTATATGGAAGCTATGGAACTATCCTATTTCGGCGCGTCGATTCTCCATCCGAGGGCGATAGAACCCGTGATGCGGAAAAAAGTGCCGATACGAGTGAAGAATATACTCAAGCCTGAAGATGTGGGCACGCTTATCGGTGAGGAACCAGAAAAGACGGAAAGGGCAGCTAAAGCCATTACGCTAATTGAAAACACCTCGATTATAAACATCGCGGGGGCAGGCATGAGGAGCATATCCGACGTTGCAACTCGTATATTCTCCGTCTTAGCTGCTGAAGGCGTGGACGTCATCATGATAAGCCAGGGCTCTTCGGAAAGAAACATATCCCTCGTTATAGAGAGTGCGCAGTTGGAAAGTGTCATTGGTGCAATACAGAGCATAAACGCAGAAGGCATGGTGATCAGGGATTTTACGTCTAATAGTGATGTTTGCGCAATGAGTGTTGTTGGAGCAGAAATGGCAGGAACGCCGGGAGTTGCGGGAGAAATCTTTTCCGCTCTTGGCAAGGAAGGGATAAGCATAATAATGATCTCACAGGGCAGTTCAGAGTTTAATATTTCGTTCGTGGTAAAAAAGAAGGACGCTTATAAAGCAGCACAAGCGATACATGACATGTTTGAGATGGGAATGTAAAAGGTATTTAATAAACCTATTTATCTTATGAGAACATTAGTTTAATGGAAGGATTAAAAAAGAATAAGAAGTGAGAATAATGACCGAATCAAATTCAAAAGAGATAAGCAGTAAGGGCGAGGATAAGCGACGAGAAACTGACCAGCTGGGCAGCGCGGAAATAAAAACAACCGAAGAAATAGAAGTTCCAAAGTTGCTGATTGACCAGGTGATAGGGCAGGAACGCGGCGTGGAAGTGATAAAGAAGGCGGCTAAGCAGAGAAGACACGTGATGCTTATCGGCACCCCCGGTACTGGGAAGTCAATGCTTGGGAGTAGCATGGCGGAATTGCTGCCAAAGGAGGAATTACAGGATATTCTTGTCTACCCCAACCCAGAGGATAAAAACACACCGAAGATACGCGTTGTTCCTTATGGCAAAGGAAAAGAGATAGTAGATGCGCAGAAGTTAGAAGTGAGAAAGCGCGTTCAGATGCGAAATACGTTTGTTATGTTTACTTTCTTCCTCATCATGGGTATGGGTTTGATTTACGCACTGCAAACGGGAAAATTTGAGTACATTTTCTGGTCGATAATCGCCGGTGCCGTTATGCTTCTGGTGTTTAGATGGATGATGCCGAAGGAGGAGGCGATGATGCCGAAGTTGCTTGTCTCCAATACTGGACGTGAAACCGCACCCTACGTAGATGCAACGGGAGCGCATTCAGGAGCGCTGCTCGGCGACGTCAGGCACGACCCATATCAGTCAGGTGGATTGGAGACGCCCGCACACGACAGAGTAGAAGCGGGTGCTATCCACAAGGCGCATAAAGGCGTTCTTTTCATTGACGAGATAAACACGCTGAGATTAGAAGCGCAGCAGAACCTGCTTACCGCATTGCAGGAGAAGGAGTATCCGATAACGGGACAATCAGAGAGAAGTGCAGGGGCTATGGTGAAGACCGACCCCGTGCCTTGTGATTTCACCATGATCGCCGCGGGCAATCTGGATGCCGTGGCAGGGATGCATCCTGCTCTTCGTTCTCGAATAAAGGGCTATGGATACGAGATATACATGAAAGATACGATGGACGATACGGAGGAGAACAGGCGAAAACTTGTCCGATTCATTGCTCAAGAAGTGAAACGAGACAAAAAGATACCGCATTTCGATAGAACGGGTATGGAAGAGATATTAAGGGAAGCGAAGAGGAGAGCAGGCAGAAAAGGCCACCTTACCCTGATATTGAGGGACCTGGGTGGACTGGTGCGAGTGGCAGGGGATATAGCTCGTGCTGAAGGTGCTAAATACGTAACCGGAGAGCATGTGATAAATGGAAAGGCGATGGCTAAATCCGTGGAGCAGCAAGTGGCTGATGAATATCTGGAGCACAAGAAGGACTACAAATTATTCAAAACCGAGGGGTATGAGATAGGCAAGGTGAACGGACTTGCGGTAGTGGGAGATTCGGGTGTGATGCTCCCGATAATCGCCGAGGTTACGCCTGCACAATCAAGGGAGGAGGGTAAGGTAATAGCAACAGGTAGATTGCAGGAAATAGCACAGGAAGCAGTGCAAAACGTTTCTGCGGTGTTCAAGAAATTCACCGGGAAGAACATATCCACGAAAGACATTCATATTCAGTTTGTAGGCACGCATGAAGGAGTGGAGGGGGATTCCGCTTCTATTTCCATTGCTACTGCTGTTATTTCCTCGCTGGAGAATATTCCGGTTAACCAGGGTATAGCAATGACGGGTTCATTGTCCGTGCGAGGTGACGTTTTGCCCGTGGGTGGAGTAACGCCGAAGGTGGAAGCAGCAGTACAGGCAGGCGTCAAAGAGGTGCTGATTCCTCAGGCGAACATGAATGACGTGCTTATTGAGGATAGGTATAAGGATAAGGTGAAAATAACACCGGTGGTATCAATAGAGGATGTGCTTGAGCATGTTTTAGCGGGTAAGTTGAAGAAGAAGTTCATAGAGAAGATAAGGAGCTTCACAACGGGTGTGGAGAAGATTATTCCTGAGCGTGTTGTGGATAAAAGTGCGATTCGGCACTAAAACGTTCTAACCACAGATTTCCACGAGAATCTAAAATTATAGTGATTTGTCACCGCGGAGAGCGCAGAGTACGCAGAGTTTTAAGACTGTTCAATCATTGTTCAGGTTTTCTGGTTGTATATAAAGTATAGGTTCCTTTTATTTAAGACACAGATTTACGCAGATTTATTTTAGTTTAACCGTGTTGATTCTTATCATCTGTGTTAATCTGCGTTAATCCGTGTCAATATAACTTATTTTCTTGTCTTGTGTTAATCTCGTGAAATCTCGTGGTTTAGGTTTTTTATGAGCGCTCGTTTCGTTTCTTAATCCGCGGATAAACAATAATCCCTGAGGGAACAGAAACTAAAGCACCGAGTATCAGCCATCCGCCAATGCCTGACCCAGCTAATTGAACCGCAATAATAGCTTCTCCTTTATCCTTAACATAAAAATATAAAACAACTTTACGTTCTTTTACCTTGCCATCCGATTCCTTTACGACAATGAGCTTCTTAGCTGAAAATGTTCCGTTGAAACACCCTACCTCTTCCTTTCTACTCTCCCAGGTAGCAACCAGAGGTTTGCTCGCCCAACTCACATTATGCACAAATATCTCTTCGGTTGCTTCTTCTTCAATCGTATAGCCTAAAGCGGGATAGCAAACGATAGGAGGATGGAAGTTCGAACGGGTATTGCATCATCTCCAGATGCATGGCTCAACTCAGTGTCAATCGTGGTGATAGAGCTTGCTCTCCATTGTCTCTTCCTTCCTATTTTACAGCCCATTCATTCCTATTGGGTATTCTCGCATTAAACTTACTTAGGCAATCTATTGAAGGAATATTGCTCAAAATGTTCATCAAAAGAAAAAGCATCGCTTATTTCCAGCCGTTCCATTACGGCAAAGCTCGTTGCATCAACATAGGAAAAGTCCTTATCCCGGTAACGAAGGATGATTTGCCATGCCTTGCTCTCATCCTCTCCTGAAACTCGCTCTATTTCTGCCGTGTTACGCAGTTTTTCGAGATGTTCTATTGCTTCATCCCTCCCTATCTTTAGCATTGGCGGCGGCAAAAAGTGCGCCCGTATCAACGAAAATAACTTTAATATTACCTTTCTTCATCGTAGATATACCTATCATGCTCTCTGCCGCTGATACCCTCTATCTCGACAAATCCAACACATTTCCACAAGGGGGAATCAAAGGTGAAAACCTTTTTCCCGGCACCGGGTTCGGCGGGATAAATCCGGATCTCCTTGTCGGCAACCTCTATTTCAATGTCCTCCTCAGTAATGTCAGCCTGGCTAAGGAATTCCCCGGGGATAAACACCCCGCTGGTAACTTTTGTTTTGGTTTTAGTGTGCATTTTACTAGCCATCTCTTTCACCTCTCACTTATTTTCCCTCTGTTGTCTATTCTTTTGTCATTGTATATAAAGCATAACCTCCTTCTATTTAAGACACGGATTTACGCAGATTCATTTTAGTTTAACCGTGTTGATTCTTATCATCTGCGTTAATCTGTGTAATCTGTGGTTAATAATTTTTAATCACAATTCCCAGACCTTACGAATCCCCAACCTGTTTACGAGTTCAAGAAGAAGTCCATGCTTATAATTCGTGTATGCTACCTCGTTTGGCACAGCTATTGCTATCTTCCGCTCAGATAATTTTGGATATGCGTCTTTAAACACCGCTTCAAATTTGCTTTTGTCTATCCATTTCGGTATGTGCTCGGTAATAAAAAGCACGGGGAAGTTTTTCCATTCTATTACTTCATACATGGATAAGCTATCTGTAATCACGATGTAGAGTGAATCATGCTCTACAAGCGCATTGCCCGTGCTAAACAAAAAAGAGTCATCCGTTGAGAATCCGCTGAAATATCCAAATGTATCTCCTATCATTTCACTTCCGGGAATGCTAAGGGTCTCAGCAAGTTTCTCTTTTCGCTTTTCACGCACCATTCTCGTCCTTGCGCCTTCTACAAGTTCGCTTATCTCTTTTTCAACTGTTTCTCGCAGTGGTTCCGTGAGTTTGTTCGTTTTCCATTCTTTTAACTTTTCCTTTGCTTCCTCTATTCTATCCTCACGCTGATTTAGATATAACGCCAGAAATTCAGTTGTTTGCTTTTTTCCATACACGCACAGATTATGCGCGATAAACTCATTTTCTAACGATTGGAAGACCGCAGGCGAAAACATTTCTGTGATGACCGTTTTTATACTCGCATATTGTGTTAATTCGCCAGCGCCGTGTTTACCCATTTTCAAAAGCAATTCTATCATTTTTAGTTTCGCTTTTTCTCCTTCTTCCACCGCTTTATCAATATAATCCACTAAATCCCCTGGCTGTGGCGAACATTCGGCTGCAAACCTGTCGAAAATATCTTCATAGCCCGACAGGCACAGATATTCGTCATAAGCGCCTACTTTTATGATGCTCTCTTTTCTAAGCAATTTCAACAAATCCTTGCAGTCGTCCTCTTCCTTTCCTGTCATCGCACGAAAGTTTTTCACAAGCGTTTCGTCTGTGGTGTAGCCTTTTAGCTGATAAAACAAACCCAGCAGCGTCTTTATGTCCTCATTTGCGTCTATCAAACCCGAAATGATACTTCTATATTCTTCAGGATACATTTTTCGCCTCCTCATCATTATTTCCTAATAACCTATCCACGAGCCAGTCCGTATCGAACGTCACTAAATCGTCGTATCCCTGGCCAATACCCATGAATAAGATGGGTTTAGAAGTAGAATGCGCAATGGAGATAGCAGTTCCTCCTTTTGCATCCACGTCTGCCTTTGCCAGGATGGAACCATCTATTCCCACGGCATCATCGAATTTCTTCGCCCTTTCCACTGCATCGTTCCCTGCCATCGCTTCGTCCACAAATATCACGAGGTCGGGCTTTGTTACCCGGCATATCTTCTTCAACTGCTCCATGAGATTTACGGCTGTATGCATCCTACCTGCAGTGTCTGCCAGAACCACATCCATCTTATTTGCCTCCGCATACTTCACTGCATCGTATACAACCGCTGTGGGGTCTGCACCATATTGATGCTTCACTACTTTTATCCCCAGGTTAGATGCGTGTTCCTCTATCTGTTCAGTTGCGCCCGCCCTGTACGTATCCGCAGACGCAAGCACCACCGAGTGACCATTTCCAAGTAACTTCTTCGCCACTTTTGCGATACTCGTTGTCTTTCCTGTGCCGTTCACACCGACAAAAACGATATTTACGGGCTTCTTACTCTTATCCACGAACTCATCAAAATCTAATTTGTCCACGTTAACAACATTTACCAACGCACCTCTTATTGCTTCTTTCACCAATTTCCCGGTATTCACACCCCATTTCTTCCTCTTACCTGCTAATTCACCTTTCACACCCGCAATCAGCTCTTCCACTACGGATAATGCCACGTCACTCTCCAACAACGCCGTTTCCAGATACTCTAACGGCTCTTTCAAATCTTTCTCAGTCAAAATCGTCTCCCCGGCTAATGCCGCCTTTCCTTTCTCGCTTATTTTGTGCTCGATGCTTTTGGAGAAGTCCCGAAACTTCGTTCTCAGTTTGTCAAACATTGTTCTTTCATTCTTCCATGAAGCTTTTTTCCACTTCCATTCTCCGCCTCTAACTAATCGTTAATTACTCGATTTTTGGTCACTACTTATCCCCTTCTCCCGGTGCTGGTGCCGGTGCCACTATCGGCGATTTGTTGTAATCGTGCCTGCAATTTCTGCGCTTCTTGCTCCAGCTTTTGCATCATTCCGCTCATTTCACGCAGTGAATTTTCTAAATCCTCCTTCTTCTCCTTAAGATACTCCATTGAAGAATCAGGGCCTTTTTCTGCACTTACACCGCCGCCTATACTGACGATTATTTTATCTGTATCGCTGAGCGTAACGTAAACCGATGAATTAGCCCCTATTGGCACTATCAGCTCGTCACCGGCTTTCATGTGCTTCAACTGCTTTATCGTCTCTATCGCCTTCTCATGCTCTACTATCGCCTGCCGGACAAAAGCCAATTCCTGCGATGTCGTCTCCGCTTGTGCCTGGTATTGGCGCAATTTTAATAGCAAAGACTGCGCTTCTGCTTGCTGTTCTCTCTCTCCTCCACGTACTCCTCTTTCTTCCATTTTTATCTCCTTAATTTCCTTCAAGAAATAATGTTCTATTACAATACTAACTTTTTCTTTAACACTTAAAAATAAAAATAAACAAAAATGAAAATAAAAGGCAGAAGCATCTCAAAAGGCGTAGCCTCCGGGAAAGCATTAATTTCAAAACAGAAAATCTCCTTCCTCGGTGCCGTAGACCCCGTCACAGGCATTATCATGGATAAATCGCTTGATATCTATGGAGAAGAGATAACCAATCGTATTTTGATATTCCCGGGCGGAAAAGGTTCAACTGTTGGCTCTTATGTGATATATCAGCTTAAGAAGCATGGAAAAAGCCCGTGTGCCATGATTGTTCAGAGCGTGGATACGATAGTGGCAGCGGGGGCGATAATAGCGGATATACCGGTTGTTGATTCGCTTGAGACCGACCCACTCGAAGACGAACTGATACGGGACGGAGAGGAGGTGCTTGTGAATGGAACCAGTGGCTACATCGAATTACAGTGAAGCCGAAGAAACAAAAACGAGGAAAACGCTGGAAAAGCAAGGATACCACTTTGTAGGCACGCACAAGCACAGCGCGGTGAAAACGTGTTTATGGCTCTGGAAATCTATCCGAGGCGAAGGGAATTGTTATAAGGGCAAATTTTACGGCATTTCTGCCCATAGATGCGTCCAGATGACACCATCCATTTTCTGCAATCAGCGATGCGTTCATTGCTGGCGCCCTCTTGAAGCGTTCAACATAAACACAGGGGCAGGAGCAGAAGAGGTTGTTTGGGATTCGCCGGAAGAGATAGCAGAAGGCTGTCTAAAAGAGCAAAAGAGGCTCATTTCCGGGTTTAAAGGCTCGCCAAAGACGGCCCGGGATGTCTTTGCCGAGGCGGAGATTCCCAAGCACGTTGCTATTTCACTTATTGGCGAGCCTACATTGTATCCCTATTTAAAGGGGCTTATACAGGAATTCCATTCGTATGGCATGACTACTTTTGTGGTGACTAACGGCACGAATCCGGATGTTGTGCGAGAAATAGAGCCCACGCAGTTGTATTTGTCCTTGAATGCCCCGGATGAGACCATTTATAAACGAGTTGCACATGCCAACTACTGGTCGCGGGTAAACGAATCGCTGGACGAGCTAAGAATGAAGAAAGGAAAAACGAGAACGGTTATACGGATTACCTGCATACATGGGCTGAATATGCTAAATCCCGCGGGGTATGCGGAATTGTTTAAAATAGCGAATCCTGATTTTATCGAGGTGAAGGCGTACATGCACCTCGGGTATTCGAGAAAACGATTGTCCCGCGAAGCTATGCCTGCGCATCGCCAGGTGAAGGAGTTTGCAAGTGAAATCACAGAACGTTTAGCAGCGGCTGCTTCTGATGCTAATGCGAATTATAATTACCGGATTGTGGACGAATCAGAGATAAGCAGAGTGGTTCTTATTTCAAATGTTTCTTTGGAAAAACATTCGTTATTTTCCAAACAACGTTGAAAGAAGCGTCTTTCTCGTTTCGCACCTCTCCGCAAAGACACATTTATCGCAAGGTGCATTCCCCCCTTTCTCCGGGAAAACACCCCCTTTTATCCGCTTTACTCGTTTCAATATCTGTAAAGCAAGCGCTCTGTCTCTTCTCCTTATCTGTGTTTCTCGGAATTCCGCATTCCTTATGTATTCTACAAATCCTCTTTTTACCGTTGTTTCAAGTCCAAATTCTTCCTCGATAAGCATTGCATACGCCGCCAATTGCACCCTGTCGCTTTTCCACACGCTATATTCCGGGCACTTACCTGTTTTTATCATGCATGGAATAACTTCTTCCTCTGTTCTTATCAGCTTGTCCACACTGCCGCTCATACTCAAGTTTTCCGATAACAGCGCATGTTCTCGCTCGTATCCATAAGCGTTCTCCAACTCCGACAGCCCGTTTTCAGTCCTTACCTTCTCCAGCCAATCGCCATTTTCCATTTTCGTACTCATACTCAGGCGGCGAATGAAATCTTCCTTTACTTCCTCAAAGAAATCCATCTCTACTCCTTTCAGCTCTTCCTTGTATATCCTTTCCACGCCATCCACAATATCCTCAATTATTCTTTTCGCACGCTCTTCTTCCGTTTCCGTTTCTGCTTCTGGCTCTGGTTCTGGGTCCTCCTCTTTTCTCGCTCCATAAAATTTATGTAAATTAAATGCCAGCTCCTTCAGCAGAATAGATTCAATAAACCCTCTTTCTTTCCCCTTTACCATCCCCTCACGATGCTCTTTTGCATTGAAATACACCAGTCGGGGACATATCAAATATCGTGTCAAATCAGAAACTTTAACTTGGACTCGTGGTTTCATGTTCTTGTTTGTTGTATATAACACATAACTTCCTTCCTTTTAAGACACAGATTTACACTGATTTACGCAGATTTATTTTTGTATATAAAGTACAACTTTTTGCCACAGAGTACACAGAGAGCACAGAGTATTTACCCTCTGTGTGCTCTGGGGTCTCTGTGGCTATCATTTTTGAATATTTCTTGTTTGTGTTTGTTTCATCACTTCACGTCCATTGCATTTTCATATCCACGCACGCGTCGGAGTATCGAATAGTTTAAATATATTTATGTTTTATCTTTGTACTATTATTTGGTATTATATTATAACATAGGAGGGAATAAGGGAAAAATGTTTGAGGCTAAGATAGATGCGAATATCTTGAAGGGATGCATAGAATCAATTACAGCGATAGTGGATGAAGGGAAGTTAAGAATAGCGGAGGATGGCTTAAAGTTGAGAGCGGTTGACCCTGCGAATGTGGCAATGGTCTCTTTCGAGTTGCAAAGCGATGCTTTTGACGATTTTAGGTTTGTGCCTAAGGGGGCAGAACCGGAAGCCGTACCTGAAGGGGAACCCACGACCGAATCGCAGGTCACCGGGGCGACGGAAATAGGCATAGATTTCAGGAAGTTGCTTGACATCCTCGGAATAGGAGGAAGGGAAGAAGTTGAGTTGGAACTGGATGAGCACGCTCAAAAGTTGTTTACAAGGATGGGCAGTCTCGCTTACACTATTTCCTTGCTTGACCCCTCTTCGCTACGAAAAGAGCCGAAGGTTCCGGAACTTGAGTTCCCGGCACAGGTGATTATCGAAACAGAAGAGTTCAGAAGAACCATACGCGCTGCGGAGAAGATAGGTGACCACATTGCGCTTGGCCTAGATGGAGAAGTATTCTATATGGAAGCGGAAGGGGAAATGGATAAACTGAGGTTGGGATTAAGAAAGGAGCAATTGATACACCTGACACCGGGCACGCTTCATTCTTTATACTCGCTTGACTACATCACGGCAATGAGCAAAGGAATGGCCCATGCAGAGAATATAACGCTCAACCTTGGTAAGGACTATCCGCTGCAGGTGGAATTTGAGGTGGCAGAGGGCAAAGGAAAAGTCAGCTATTTGCTGGCTCCGAGGATAGAGTCTGAATAAGAGCGGGCAATAAA
>JAYEII010000006.1:11602-15743 GCA_034660015.1 Methanobacteriota archaeon
TTACCTCTGCATCAACCTGTTCACCGCATTGATAAACGCCTCTACCGAAGCCATTACAATGTCTTCACGTACGCCGCGTGCCGTTACCATCCTATCGCCTTTCTTTACACCCACGATTACTTCTGCGAGCGCATCTGAACCGCCGGTTATCGCTTCTATCCTGAAGTCTTTAAGCTCAATGTCACCGTCTATTTCTCCGCCTATTACCTGTTGAATCGCTTTTAACGCGGCATCTACAGGACCGAGCCCCATCTGTGCGGACGTGCATTCCTTCCCTCGCACTACCGCTTTCAGTGATGCTGTGGGTATCAAATTGTTCCCGGTCATCACCGAGAGTTCTTTTAGTACTACTATTCGCTCGTGCCGTGCAATTTCGCCCATTACCACTTCTGCTATGCTGAACAGGTCGTCATCGGTAACTCGTTTACCGCTCGCACCAAGCTCCTTTATCCTTTCGAGTATTTCTTCCAGTTCTTCTTTCGATGGCGACATCCCGATTTCCGATAATTTCTTCTCTACCGAATGCTTTCCCGTATGCTTGCCAAGCACAATTCGCCTTCTGTGCCCCACCATTTCAGGCGTCATTATCCCGGGCTCAAACGTATCACTCCTCACCATCACGCCGTGCGTGTGTATCCCGGACTCGTGAGAGAAGGCATTCTCGCCAACCACGGGTTTGGTTACGGGGATTGGTATGCCTGTTATGCGTTCAATAAGCTTTGCCATCTCGAATAACCGTTCTGTTTTTATGTTCGTTTTCAGCCCGTAAATCGCGTTCAAGCTCATCACCGTCTCAACGAGGTCAGCATTTCCCGCTCGTTCGCCTATTCCATTCACCGATACCTGGACTTCCGAAGCACCTGCTTTTACCGCGGCCAAACTGTTCGCTACCGCGAGCCCGAAGTCGTTATGGCAGTGTATGCTGATTGGCACCTTCACGGCACGGTATATCTCGCCCACAAGCTCGTACATCGCAAACGGTTCGCTGATGCCCACTGTATCAGGCACATTTAAGATGTCCGCACCTCCTTCTTCTGCGGTTTTGTATAAATCTATCAGAAACTCCAATCGCGTCCGCGTTGCATCCATCGCCGAGAACATGCACATAAAACCGCGTTCCTTGACATATCTCGTCATCTTATAGGCTTGCTCCTTCACCTGCTCTTCGCTCATCTTTGTCGTGTGCTCACGCTGAATCTCAGAACTCGGCACGAATATATGAATCAGGTCAACGCCACAGTCCACGCAAGCGTCAATATCCTGCGTTAGTATCCTTGCCAGTCCGCATATCTTCGCGGAAAGCCCCTCGTCACAGATAAGCTGGACGACTTCCTTCTCCTCCTTTGACGTAATCGGAGTTCCTGCTTCTATAATGTCCACGCCAAGCGCGTCCAACTGCCTTGCAATCGTTCTCTTCTGCTCGGCGGTAAACGAAATGCCCGGCGTTTGCTCGCCATCTCGCAGTGTCGTATCGAAGATTTCTATTGTTCTGTTCTTTTCGTGCATTTCTCTGTTCCCCTTGTAATAATCTGCTTTAATTTAATGGTTTAAAAATAAAAATAAATCTCAACGCCTCCCTCTCACAGCAAACGAAATAAAAATCGCCACGACAACAGCAATAACCAAATCCCAGACGTTTACCGGTATTTTTCGTTCCTCCTCTTCTTCATAACTTTCGTTTATTTCACCTTCACCTACACCTATACTTTCATTCGCTTTTTCCGCTGTTCCGGGCTCTGTCAAAGATTCATTTTGTGCTATTTCCTCTTTGCCCTCCTCCACAACTTCCTTTTTATCCACCAGTATTATCTCCTTTTCAGCAGAAGCCCTTCCACTGATGTCCACTGCAATATTATATTTGCCAGGTAACAGTCCACTCGTATTGATGCTCGCATTCACGCTGCCGTTCTCGACGCGAGCAAAAGTCTTCTTCAAGTTGTTCGAGTTTGAGTTCTGGAAGAGCGAAATAAAAGCCTTCTCGCCTTCTCTTATGTTTGTTTCCGCTTTTACTGTTATCTCATCACCTATTTCCACTACGGTTTTCGGCTCTTTCAAAATGACCTTCGGTGCATGAACGGAGAAATCAGCGCGCTCAAACAGGTCGTCACTGCCTGCTGAGGTTATCGCATCCTCAAGAATCGCCACCCTCTGCTCCAATGTCTTGCCCTTGTCACCTGCTTCCCACATACCACCTTTTATGGCATCGGTCATCCCATCTTTTCCTTCGTAAAGTGCAATCACGGTATACCTTCCTGAATCAAGCTCGCCAATATTTTCCTCCCACTCACCGTTCTTAACAGGAGTCGTCTTCGCAGTTACCGCACCTGCATTTTCACCGGGTGGAAACATCACTTCGCCTTTGTAGTTGATGGCGATAACATAAACATGGTCGGTGCCGATAGCAGTGCCACTTATAACCACGCCATCACCCTTGGCTATGTTTCTCGTGACTGCCATGCTGAACGCTGGCAGAAATAAGAATATGGTCGCAGATACGTCCACACCATGCTCTCGCTGCCACGCATCACTGATGGTTTCTCCAAGGGATGTGGAAGACAATTCGCTTTCGTTTACTATAAAAACCTCTATCTCTCGGTATTCCGCGGGTTCGCCGCCGGTGTCCCAGCCCCACTCAAATTCTTCATCGCTTATTCGTGCTTTGTTTTTGAATACGTCATCAACGAGAAGCACGGCGAAATCGCCGGACCCAGCAGTCCCTTTTATATGTACAATGTCCCCGACAGTGGCATCTTCAGGCACTTCTAAACTTGTCCCACTTCTCTTTACCGTCACATATTTGGTTTCCTTCATGCTACCGCCACAAATTTCAACGGCTATCTCATGTATGCCATAATTCATATTTTCTGTTGGAATCTTCACCTTTTTCTTGCCGTCCTCGTCAAGCGTTAATGACTTAGTGAAGCTGGTTACATTAATATTTTTCTCGTAGAATGAACTCGTTATTTTTAGAACAATGTCTTTGCCCTTAATGACCTCTTCGTCACAGTCCACTTCTAGGTACTTCTTCTCAACTTCTATACTTACTTTTACCTCAGCCGCCGTTGCATTGTCCTCTAAGATTATCTTGTATTTTCCATCCTCCATCTTCAGCTTTTCTGTATCGAAGATGCCTTGGTTTTCAAGGATTATTCCATCTACAGGCTCTTCAACAAAGTTGAGAAAATCACGCCCCTTCTCCCCACCGTATTCTACCCCAATTTTATAGATATCCGTTCTGTTAGCATTCATTATAGAATATCCCTCATTGTCTTCAATGGTCAGCTTCATTACGCCCTGTTTCCTGTCATTCGACTTTATCTGGAGGCTAACATTCTTGCCTTCTTGCACCTTCTTCCTTTCCAGCTCCAGTTTGAATTCGTGCTTTATAACTTGGAGCCAGCCGCCGCTGTTATCCTCCTCCCAAAACTTGAAGTAACCACTTGTCTTTTTGCCCTCTGCGTCCCACACATCTTCGGCCAAAACCCGCTTCTTATCCAACTCACACCCAGAGTACTGATTTCCACCCTTCGTGTAAGGTCCCTCAACCCACACGGTAGCAAAATCGCCTTTCGTCCAATTAAAGAATTTTATCTTCTCGCCACCCGACTCATCGCCCTTTGCCCAATTATAAACAAGCAAAATCACTGCACCAGTATCATCTGCCTCGTCCTCAAAAACTCCTGTGTAATTGATGACACCACCGGTCGACGTGAAAGTCCTGTTGCAGACCGACGCCGAAGCAGTTGAGGAAAACGCAACAAGCACAATTGCCATTACTACCGTGATGAATACGGCAGCAGCGAAGATGTTTTTTTTACGTGTCCCGCCTTCCTCATTCGTTCTTCCCATCATCTCGTCCTCAGTTTTTAAGTGATACAATAAACTGATAATTCATACCATATAAATATTATTTGTTTACAAATAGCAATGTTTTTTTGTTTTATCTTTTAACTTTTAAAAAATATGTCCTTTTGTATGTTCGCCTGTTGAACGTGTTAAAAACTTCTTAGAGGAAGAGGAGGAATAGAAGTTACTGAAGAATGGAGAAGTAGTTCGAGCATGCGAGAAGATTTACAACGCTCGTGACTATCTGTGTTCGTTACGAACTCGGCGGTAGACAAACACAAAAAAGTTCTGCTTC
>JAYEII010000007.1:0-15635 GCA_034660015.1 Methanobacteriota archaeon
TATGGCATCTCTCCAATCAAGAGTTCTACAGCGAGAAGGACGGACTGAAGGATGCGCGGAAGAAGGAAAAGCGGTGGAAATACCACAAAATACGCGCGATAGAGGTTGAGGAGAGAAAGAAGAAAAAGGGCGGGGAACGGGGGAGACCCGGGAAAGACGAACCAACTCAGACGGTCTACCGTATAAAAGCGGGGTTTGCGGAGGATAAATCCGCAATAGAGAAGGAAACACTGAGAAAAGGGAAATTCATCGTTGCTACAAACGAATTGAACAGCAAGAAGCTGAGTGATGAGGAAGCGCTTAAAGCTTACAAGGAGCAGCAGCATGCGGAGAGGGGGTTCAGATTCCTAAAAGACCCCCTGTTCTTTGCCCATAGTATGTTTCTGAAGAACGAAGACCGGATAGTTGCGATGGTGATGGTAATGGGGCTTGCGCTCATGGTGTACAGCTTAGCGGAGAAGAAGTTGCGGGGAGCACTGGAGAAGGAAAACGAGACAATACCGGATCAAAAGAAGAAGCCAACGAAGAAACCAACGATAAGGCGTGTTTTTCAGGTGTTTGAGGGTATTACCGTCCTTTACAGTGGTTCGGAGATGGTGAAGGTCTTGAACTTAAGACCGATTCACAGAAAAATCCTCGCATTGCTCGGTCGTGAGTATGAGAGGATGTATTGCACCGGTTATGGATAAGAGTCTTTTACGTACTACTGAGGAACGAGGCAATGCAAAAACGAAGGCACCGTTATTCCACATCAGCTTCTTTTTCATGCTAAATCAAGACAAAAGGAGGAATAAGGAGGATAATATGCACATACGAACGAGAATGCATGGTGAATCTTATTTGGTCGGTTCATAGCTTTCCGAAAATCGGAAAATGGTGGTTTTGAAATGTTAGAGTGCGGAATGTGGGATTTAAATTAAGACACGGGATTTACGCGGATTTTTCTTTTTATCTACATAAACTTTTCTTTTCTTTAAAGAAAACCTATCTAAAAATTATGGGCATAACGAAAAAAGCGTGGATAAACTATCGGGATAAGGGCAGGGGCAGGATACACCTGAAGGAACCAATAGCCATAGTGGGATCATCGGGGCTGAGGTCCGTAGGGAAAATTGTTGTAGATGAACTTGTAAAAAAAACGGACCCCCGGATATTTGCGGAATTGTATTCGTACGGATTCCCAAGTGTTTATTACGGACCCTCGTATCTCGGGGCTCCCAGTGTTGCGGGTGCAAAAATGGCGAAAGGCAATGTAGCTCATCTTCCAAGTGTGGAATTCTATGCGCTTGAGCAGAATCAGGACATTATAATAACAAGGGGTTACCAGGCGTACAATGCTCCGAATCAATACGTAGTTGCGGATAAGGTCACCGATTTATTTAAGGAATATCACGTAAAAATGGTGATCTCGCTCGGTGCACAGGTAATAGAAGAGGGGATAACCGGCTGTGCGACCGACACAGGGTTATTGGAAGAACTGTATAAATCCGGGATTAAGAAAACAAACGTAGAGAGTTTTATCGGCTTTTCTGGGCTTGTAGTTGCGATAGGGCGAGAGAAAGGACTGAAGGGCATTTGTTTGTTTGCAAACACCACGCAAAAGTTGGCAGACCCCGAATATCCTGATTTTTATGCGGCGAAGGAATTGCTGGAAAAAATCAGTGAGATATTAGAAATCGCAATAGATACATCGGATTTAGAAGAAAGGGGGATGACAGAGGGTAAAATAATAGAAGAGATGCAAGAACAGTGGCAGGGGCAGAGGCGAGAGCAGGAGGCAGAAGAACCGAGTGGATATGTATGAGATGGGTGAAAAACTTTGCCGTTGGTCCTAATATGTCCTTAAAGATACTTTCAATCTGCTTGGCTCTCTCCTAATTTAGCAACGATAATAAAGCACAATCTAAACCGAACAATCTGGATTCTTTGATTATGCCTTCACCCGTAATGCAAGTATAGACGAAATGAAGCGTTCGGTTTTACCTATGGCATGCTATCGTTCTTCTCCCTTGCTTCTTGGTGAGCCAGCGGGCCTTGAGATGTTTAAACGCTTGGCTGCCCTAAATTTGTCAATGTCTTTCTCTCTGGATATGAGAAATTTGAGAAACGATTTGTCTTGGAATCTGCAGGTTTGTGCAATACCGAGCAGCTGTAGGTATTGGGGAACTGAATGTTCGTAGAATGTCCCCGATATCTTCCTTTGTACGGCGAGATGCCTGAGAGCTCTTTCTGCCGTGTTATTGTTCCACGGTATGGAGTCCTGTTCGAGAAACGTGAATAGGCTTTCTTTATAGCGTTGAAAGCGTTTTTGATATTTGATTGTTAGTTCGGACTTGTAGTCCTTGTCAACAATATTCTTCTCGTAGAACTGTTCTACAGATTTCTTGAACTTGTTGAGATTTCTCTTCTTTAATCCGTACTTCTCGACTGCCTCAAAAATGGGTACGAGCAGGTTCTTCACCTCAAAAACGAATGATTCAAATTCTGTGTTGAACGGTGCTTTCCAAAGATCGTCATTGAGATCACGGATTAGATGACTCCAGCATTTTTGTTGTTTGCACCTTACCGAGTCATAACCCGGGTAGAAATCGGAAATCAATACTCCTTCATAGTTTGATAGAAACTCATGTACAATAGTAGCCTCTCGCGTTTCAGTCATCCTGAAGACCACGTGTTTCCCATCCGTGAATACCCATACGTAATGATCAGTGCCTTGTATGTTAATTTTTGTCTCGTCAACGTGAATAAAAGGACTTTCGAGAATGCGCTGAATCAGAATCTTCTCGGTAGGAGCATAGTACTCGGCAAAGGACCCCATGAAGTTTAGGATAGTACCTTCACTTGTCCTCTCACCAAATAGATCCTCCATCACTTGAGTAATTACATGATACGGCAAGCGAAGGAATACTCTTTGATAGATTGTCCATGCTTGAAAGGCATGCCCAAACAATTGACGACCGAGTTTCTGTATACCGTGTGGAGTATAGTACACGCAACACCTTTGACAGTAACCTTTTGTGCCCTCATACTTTGTAACGGTTTTTCTGCACCCGCTCTTTGTAAAGCGAAGATCAATAACGGTTCTTTCAGCCATTTCCTCGGATTTTTGAAGAGGCTCGCCTTTATGCTTCGGACATTTTCTTCTCGTTGGCACTCGAATAACTTTCCCAGCCTTTGAAGGGATTATTCTATTATACGCTTGATGACCTTTCGATGGACCACGTTTCTTGTTTTCAGCACTTTCCTTGCTTCTTTTTGGCTGAATGCTTATCCGGTTCCTGTTGTAATCAGCGTGTGCATTTCTCAGTATCTGCTCAAATTCACTATGAATTTCGCTGCCTCTTTCCGTTGCGTTCTGTTTTGGCTGATCAGCAAAATCAATATTCATTTGTGAATCAGCCACATCTTTTATCTTCGAAAGCTGTTCAGTTAATAACTGTAGAGCTCGGCAGTCTTCTTCATTGTACGTAACCAGCGTCTGCTTGTAATTGCCATTTCGGTTCTCTTCCCAGCGATATCGCCAAACAAGGCTTTGCAGCCCGGATGCGTCAGGAGATGTCCAAGATGCACCCACAAACTTGCCCAACTCCTTCAGTTTGTTCGACCTTAGTGGAAAATACACCTTGCCATAGATGAATGGGCTGATATTGATCAAACGCTCTTTGAAGGCATCGCAATTTGTCTGGTATTTTTTTGACAGTCTATCAATAGCTCTTAGTTCATAACTGCCATAATGATAGATGGGAGCTTCAGGATATCTATCTGCCTTTTCAAGAAGCTCACGCCAGATTCGTTCTTCGTCTTGGACGGTGTTTGCCCAGAAGGAATGATAGGTATTGTTCTCGTTGTTACATACCAGTAGGCCCATCAAGTAGTAGAAGTTTTGGTCTGGTATGCCCTCGATGTCCAAAAACAGCTCTACTCGGTGTCGAGGTAATTCTGGGAGTTCTTGAATGTATATCTTCCCGGTCCTTATCGCCAAAGCTTGCAGCTCTGGGTTAAAATGAACATGTGCCTTTTTCGTTCGCTTTCGCTTTCTTCTTGGTTTAAATAAGTAGGAGAGCTGGTTGACTGTGAAGATGCCTTTCTTATGATATCGCTGAATAAGCTTTGGAGTCATCCGATCAAGCAGGCTAAGGTCGTCATCTTTCTCTGCTTTCTCCTTACACTCATTCCGAAATTGGCAGTAGGGGCAATGCCTGTTCAAAATGACTGGAGGCGGTTTTGAGGCCGATGTTGTTATCCATTCTTTCAAAGTTTGGATGATTGGTCTGAGTTTCTTGTAAATACTATCCAGTTTCACTTTATGAGCTTGCTCTTGCGCTCCAATGATGGTTCCAGCTACAGGAAGCTTGTTCTGCACGAGCCCGAGAACATAGCCAACAAATGCTAACTCGATTTTCTGCTCTTTCGTAATGCTGTGTGTTCCAACGGCAATCATTGGTTCATAACTGTGTTTGCCGAAGGATGAACTACTTCCCTCTTTCGTTAGTACATCGCAGTAAGCCTCCAAATTGTGAGCATTGAGCGTTGCTTCAACTAGAAAATCACTGCTGCTCTCGATATTGCCAGGGTCATAGGGACTCACACCGGTAGTATCTTGCTTGAGAGCCGTTAGATACTTGGCCCGATTAATGCTCGCCTGGTTTTCAAGAATGCGCACATACTCGTGAGGGCCTTTCTTGTCATCACGGAAAAGAAGAAGGAATGCTTTCCGAGGACAATGAGAATACGCTACTACAACTTCAGAATTAATAACGTTCTTCATCATAATGTTCTCGCTTTTTGGTATGGCATACACATCCTTCTGGTTGAACTTCTCCATCTTCAATCATCTTCCCTTCCTTTTATCTGTAAGCTATCCAACGGGCATTTAATTTTTCATATAGCCTAATATTGTATTCCCACATATTATTATGTGAAGCGATGGCAACAGATACGACTGCATACGAGAACGCATGCAAAGAAATAGCAGAGGTTATGGCGGAAACCGGGATAACCAGCGCAGAGAGCATAAATAAGTTAAAGAAGGAGATAAGCGGCAAATATGGGTTGCACAGCATTCCGAGGAATTCGGATGTACTGAAATCGGCTGTGGACGAATCGAAACTAAAAGAGAGATTGAAACGAAAGAGAATGAGAACGGCTTCGGGTGTTGCCCCGGTTGCCGTAATGACTTCTCCGTATCCCTGCCCACATGGGAAGTGCATAATGTGCCCGGGTGGTCCGTGCTCGGATTTTGGGTCGCCACAGAGTTATGTAGGCAAGGAACCCGCTGCCGCTCGCGCTGCTCAGCAGGTTTTCGACCCATACAAGCAAGTAAAAGTGAGGTTGCATCAACTTGAGGAGATAGGTCACGATTTCGAGAAGGTTGATTTGATACTGATGGGTGGCACGCTAACCGCGAGACCGCTGGATTATCAGAGATGGTTTGTGAACGGGTGTTTGGATGCGATGCGTGAATTTGGAGAGCAGCGAGGTCGAGAGATAAGAAACACGGGCATTACTTTCGAGACGAGACCCGATTATGCGAAGAGGGAACAGATAGACTCGATGCTGGAGATGGGCGCTACAAAAGTCGAATTAGGTGTGCAGCATGTTGCTAACACGATTTTGGATGACATAGAGCGGGGGCATTCGGTAGAAGATTCGATAGAGGCGAACAGAAAGGTGCGGGACAGTGCGTTAAAAGTAGGCTTTCACGTTATGCTCGGCTTACCGGGTTCGACTATCGAAGACGACAAAAAGATGTTTGAACGTATCTTCCGTGATGCGAACTTCAAGCCTGATTATTTGAAGATATATCCTACGCTGGTGGTCGAAGGGACGAAATTATACGAAATGTGGAAAAGCGGGGATTATGAGCCCATTTATGAGGAAGGAGCGATAGAGATAATCACTTATGCGAAAAGAATAATTCCAAGATGGGTGAGAATACAACGAATACAGCGAGACATTCCAGCGCAGTTCATAGAAGCTGGAGTGAAGAAGAGCAATCTGAGGCAATTAGCGCAGGAAAGGCTGCACGAGATGGGTTATCAATGCAGGTGTGTGAGATGCCGAGAGGCAGGACTTTCCCGGTTAGAGGGCAAAATCGCGGACAATAGTAATATAAAGTTTTTATCGGAGAGCTACGAGGCATGTGGAGGCACCGAATATTTCCTCTCTTATGAAGACGTGGAGAAGGACATTTTAATAGCGCTTTTGAGGCTGAGGTTGCCGTGCGACCCACACAGGGAAGAGCTGAAGGGTGCTGCTCTGGTTCGTGATTTGCACGTGTATGGCGAATTAGTGGGTTTAGGCGAAAGAAAAGGGAATAGCTGGCAGCATCGTGGATATGGAGCACGTTTGTTGAAGAAAGCGGAGGAGATAGCAGTTGATAAGGGATACAGGAAAATAGCGGTGATGAGCGGGATAGGCGTGCGAGACTATTATGAGCGGTTTGGCTACGAACGTGAAGGACCGTTTATGGTGAAGCGGGTGGGGTGAAGTGATTTATAGTATTTCCAAGAAGTAACCACAAGATTACACAGATTTTCACGAGAAAAAGCAAAGCAAAGATCAAGAAGTCTAAATCGTTTTCCCTATTTCTGATTTCTGGTCTTGTGTTAATCTTGTGCCCGCCCACAAAAAACCTTTTTCTTTGTTCAAACTTTATTTATAAGAAAGTTTGGTATGAAAGAATCAATGAGCACCGTGGACATAGCAGCTATCGTTACAGAGCTACAAGAGCTGTTAGGAGCACGAGTCGTAAAAGCGTATCAGCCAGGTAAAGAAGAAATAAGGCTAAAACTCCATCAAAAAGATAAAGGCGGGATTGATTTGATTATCGAAGCAGGTAGGAGGATTCACATCACTAAATATAAAAGGCCCTCACCAAGAATTCCTTCTAACTTCTCGATGTACCTCAGAAAACACCTCGGCGGCGGCAGGATTGCTCAAATACAGCAGCTTGACTTCGATAGGATAGTAAAAATAACGATAGAAAGGTGGGATAAAAAACTCAGTTTGGTCGCCGAACTGCTCCCAAGGGGGAACATTGTGGTTATTGACGAGAATGGTGCGATTGTGCAGCCGCTGAGGAGAAAGACCTTTGCATCAAGGAAAATAAAAGTAGGTGAGACGTATGAGCGACCCCCTTCACGAGGAAATCCATTGGAAATGAACGAGCAGGAACTGGCGGGGCTTTGCAAACAGGATAAAAGCGTGGTCAGGGTTCTTGCATCAGAGCTGGGTTTAGGCAGATTATACGCGGAAGAAGTGTGTGAAGAGGCGGGGATAGAGAAAGAAAAGAAAGCGGATGAACTCCGTTCGGATGACCTAAAAGCCATTCATGCGGCAATACATGCTATATTTGAGCCCATATTAAAAAACGACAAGTCCAAGCTGAAAGCACATATCGTGATGGAAAAGGAAGGCAAAGAAAAAGAGGACGTGCTCCCTCTTGAGTTGAGCATCTATGAAACCAACGAGAAAGTGTTTTTTCCTTCTTTTAACGATGCTGCGGATGATTTTTTCACCGCTCAAATAGCAGAAGAAGTGGAAGAACGAGCGAAAAACGAATACGAAAAGGAGGTTGGAAAGTACGAACGGGTTTTGAACGAGCAACTCGAGGCACTTCGCAAATTCAAAATAAAGGAGGAAGAAAGCATAACTAAAGGTGAGCTCATCTATGCACGGTACACTGAGATAGAAAGCATCCTGCAGGAAATGGGCAAAACGAGAAAAGTTGTCACTTTGACTCTACCCGATACCGACGTTCAACTTGAACTCGATACTTCGGTTTCTCTGCATAAGAATGCCGGTGCGTATTATGAAAAGGCAAAAATATTCAGGAAGAAGCGGGAAGGAGTGGAACGTGCGATAGAGGGGACGAAAAAGAAGATAAAGAGGGAAAAGGAGAAAGGAATAAGCATAGAAAAGGACATGATTCCTGAGCGAAAAACGCTAAAGAAAAAGGAAGAATGGTATGAAAAATTCAGGTGGTTCGAGACTTCAGATGGCTTTCTTGTAGTAGCAGGAAAAGACGCCACATCCAATGAGATACTTGTGAAGAAGTATATGGACGCAGATGACCTCTTTTTCCATACGCAGGCGGAGGGCGCACCGGCGGTAATAGCGAAGACCGGCGGTAAAGAAGTTTCCGATGCGTGTCTAAAGGAGATAGCCCAATTTGCAGCTTCTTATTCGAATTTGTGGAAATACGGATTCTACGAAGGCGAGTGTTATTGCGTTACGGGCGAGCAGGTGAGTAAGACACCGCCGTCGGGGGAATACATAAAGAAAGGGAGTTTTGTGGTGCGAGGTAAAAGGAAATATTTCAAAGCGGCGTTAGGACTGTGCATAGGTATTGAAAAGGCAGAAAACAGGTTGGTTGTGTGTCCCGCATCGGATTCGCAACGGAACAAGCTGGATAATTTCGTGGAACTCGAACCGGGTGGCGATGTGGGAAAAAACGAGTTGTCAAAGGAAATTGTGAAGTTCTTTGTTGATGGTGCAAAAGGAGAAGAGAGAGAGGAAATTAAACAGATAGCAACACAGGATAAGATATTGAGTTTTCTGCCGCCAGGGAAATCGAGGATAAAAGGGGTTTATCGAAAGTAGCAGAAATGATGCCGGTCATTCCCGTAATAAATTGCAATTGATAAACCACGAGATTCCACGAGATTAACACAACACTTTCTTTCTTTTCCAAAGAAAGAACCTGTGCTAAGAAAGAAAAAATTATTTGTTTTTCTTTTAGCACAGGTTTTCTTTTTGTAAAAAAGAAAAAGTGTTGTGTAATCTTGTGGTTAATAATAAAGAAATCGTTTATTGAAAATGAGGTTGAAGGAAATGAAGATTAGCAATCAGCTAAAGGGAGGTATATACAAAGTAAGTTTCGGATATCATTCCAAATTGGATGGATATGCGACATGGATGTCGGATATACCTACGTTAAGTGAAATTACGAGCCCGCACAAAAGGGCTTTTAAATTTAAAATGCAAATCAACAAAATTAACTGAGGGTCGGGAATGCTTCAAACGGCACAGTCTAATTTTCTAGTGATAGAATAGGATACACTCTTTCGGAAGATTTTTAACATCCGAAAGAGAATATATCCATGGCGACCCAAATGGTATTTGTAAACACCAATTTATTAAACTTTCCGCAGATAGAGGTACTTCTTACCAGCTTATGAGGCTTCACCATGTCTCATATCAAGGAATCTCTTCGATAATGGAACTCATTTACCCACGAGGAAAGGATATCATCTTCAATGCGTTCAACGACTCAGTTGAGAAAAGCGTTATTCCACCCGTAGAAGATATTCAGATTGTTCTCTATGACGAACAGCATCCGAAGGAGGGCAGGGATACTGGGCAGATGTAAGAAGACACTTTTGGATGCGTTTTTGCGGTTCATGCCGTTTTTGGATTCTGGGTGAAGTTTAATCCTGAATTCAAATTTACGTGATCTTAAAAAACAGGTTAGCGGTAGCTATCGCTTTTTTTCTTGCTAAACTGGTTGTTTTTGAGATTTTGGTGCTATTTTGGATGCAAATATGGGATTTTGGATAGAAAGCCGGCGGGGAATCACTTCATAGTGGTTTACTCTATGCAAAAGTGATGAAAATGTCGTATGCGGAGGATGAAAAGTTTAAATATCACTAGATTTTTAGATAGTGCCAACATTGCCTTTGTTTGTTTCTATGTAAATGTCAGGACGAGAACCTTGTTCTCCTGCAAATGCAGGATATTCTCGGCGGACTGCGATTATTTTTTCGTCTTTTTCTTTGTCTAAATCGGGCAATATCCGTTTATCAGATACGTTCGATAAAATATAGTAAAAATTAGTACCTATTATTTCAAATATCTGCACCAATTTCTCTTGAAACTTTTTTTCTTTCCAATCGATTTGATTTTCCATAGTTCTCACCTCTTTTACGTCTATGCAATGTCACCTAACAGTGAATAAACGAACTTAACTTCGTCTTTAGGCGAACCATATATTTTTCTTCATTCCCTCCTCATTGCAATATGTTATAGATTACAATATAAATAACTACCGTCGAAAAATATAAATTATTGCACGCCTACTTAAAACTCTATACAAAATTTCGAGAAAAATGGTAGAAGAAATACTAAAAAGGAAGGGAGAGACCATTGATAGGTTAAAGCAACGAAGAAGCATAAAAGAAGCGATATTAGAGGCGAAAAAAGCAGGAAAAAGACCTATAATCGCAGAAGTAAAAAGAAGAGGCTTAAAAGAAGGAGAAAAAGAGATAGAAATAGAAGCTGTGGAAGCGGCGAACCAAATGGAAAAAGGCGGTGCATGTGCAATGTCCGTTCTAACAGACGAGGCGTTTTCAGGTAGTTTAGAGGATTTAAAAACCGTTAAACTCTCCGTTGACCTGCCCGTATTGAGAAAGGACTTCATTTTCGATGACTTCCAGATGTACGAATCCTACGCGTATGGCGCAAATGCGATACTGTTAATAGCGAGATTCTTAAGTGCTGCGAGATTAAACGAGCTGGCAAAAATGGCTTCTTTGCTTGGTATGGGATCGCTTATCGAGATAGATAGCGAATCGAAAGACAAGATTTGTGATGCTGAGATTGACCTGCCCGGGATTGCATCTGCTTCGTTAATAGGCATAAATAACCGAGACCTGGATACGTTTGAAGTAAACTTGGGAACTTTCGAGCAGATTGCGCCCGAGGTTAAACCCCAGCTACCCACGGATGTTCCTTTGGTCGCGATGAGCGGAATAGATAGTAAAGAAGACGCGAGGAGAATGTTCGATGCAGGTGCAGATGTTTTGCTTGTAGGCACGTCCATCATGAATGCAGAGGATATAGAAGGTAAAGTAAGGAATTTTGTGAATATTTACTAAAGGAGAAAAACAAAAAGAAAAAAAAAGAGACGAAACAAGATGGTAAAAATTTACGGGATTGCAAAGTATTTCAAATTTTTAAATTTGAGCTTATTGCTTTTGCTTCTCTATGGATTCACGACAGGAGCTTGCGCGGGGCAACAAGAGCAAAAAGTCGCCGGGCTGACTGACCTCGATTTTAATGACGATGGATACATCAATCAACTCGATCAGGATATCCTTAAGTCGCATTTCAACGAAAGGTATAGTAGATATGTAGCATGGGACTTGAACGCGGATTTTCGATGCGATTGCAAGGACTTTTATTATTTCGCAGACCACATTCCTTTAAATTATCGGTATCAAGTAGCGGTGAATATTTCAGCCTGGAACCTGTCCAATTATACGATAGAGAGAGGCGAAGAGCCTGTAATTATTCTTGACGAGGTTATTTATCCTCAGAATCCAAGCCGAACGGTTACGTGGGTAGAACATTATACGAGTCTTGAATCGCCTAAGAACGACAGCGCTGTATGTGTCCATTACGCTCGTGACCTCTGCCGATTGGCATACCGAAGTTTAGGACCGAAGACGATAGCCTGGGGCTCTTCTGGCGTTCACGCATACGGAATAATATATACGGGCGGTAACTGGCGAGATTTGTCTAATTGGTTTATAATTGACCCGTTCTGGAAATTGTATGGGTTTGAGGACATTTCAACTGCAATGGGCTATCATAATACGCATACGATAAAAATCCTGCTGGATGAAGGGCGTTATGGCTATTGGGCAATCCATTTGGCAGTAGATTATGATAATAGGACGGTTTACGACCCTTATAAAGCGGAATACAGGATAGGGAAATTCAGAGAGCCAAAAGGAAATACTGCCAAATCCCAAACCACAAATCCCGATTAAATCAAATCCAGAGGAAGTTTCTTTGTATGATGAAACTCGCGGGCTCGCTATCGGAAAAAGACAAGGAAAAAGCGTTGTATGAAATAATCGGCGTGCCGTATGACGGTAACGCCATCAATAAAGGGTCGAGAGAAGGACCAAAAGCGATAAGGAATGCATCTCAGCGGCTTGAGACTTTTCTGTGGCACAAAAAACTTGAACTGTCCGATTTACTGTATTACGACTATGGCGATATAAAGTTAAAGTTAGAGCACAATCATTTCTTTAAAGCACAGAACATTGCGGAATTGGTACTTGAGCATACAAGAATTAGGCGGGTTTTTTTAGGCGGTGACCATTCTGTTACGTATCCTCTCGTTAAATACCTGTTCGAGCATGGTGAAGTCGCCAGCGTGATTTCCATAGATGCACACGCGGATTTCCGTGATTCGTACCGGGGGAATAAAATTTCCAATGCCTGCGTGATGCGAAGGATAGCGGAACTGGTAGGATTTGAGCATATAATTGAAATAGGCGTCAGGTCTTCCTCTGCGGATGAGTACGCACCGCTGGACAAAATAGCGATTTACGATGCTGATGTGATGCACGAAAAGGGTGTGCAGGGCGTATTGGAAGAAATAGGCAAAGGAAAAGAAAAAACATATCTCTCTATTGATATTGACGTGCTTGACCCGGGCATAGCACCAGGAGTAGAGCATCCAGAGCCTTGTGGACTCTCGCTCGAAAGTTTGATTTCGCTGGTGCAGGGAATAATAAAGGGACGAAATGTAGTTGCGAGTGACGTGGTGGAGGTAAATCCGGGATTGGACATTGCTAACGGGATTACAAGTCTTAACGCAGCAAGAGTCGTGTTTGAGATATTGGCATGCTACGGGGAGCGGGATAATCGTGATGATTAATTAGCGTGAAATTAGAAAAGCAATAAATGTGCTTGCATTAAATATATATTAATATTAAGGAGTCGTGTGGTAGCGGACTATCCCTTCGGGCTTCGGACCCGATGACCTGGGTTCAAATCCCAGCGACTCCGCTACAAACTTTTTTGCTACGCGAAAACCTTTACTAAACACTTTTTCTTTTTACAAAAGAAAATTTTCTAAACAAAGGTTTGTTTTGGATTTTGTGCTTGATGCTTGGAATTTGAGATTTTTAATGCGGGGGGCGTGATTTGAACACGCGGACTCCTGCGAGACAGGGTCCTAAGCCCTGCGCCTTTTCCAGACTCAGCAACCCCCGCGCAAATTAACAAAACAACTTCGCTTTTCCTTATTTCTTCGTCTCGGGCATTCATCGAGCTTCACGCCTCAGCTCCCTTGCTATTACCATTCGCTGTATCTCTGACGTTCCAACGACAATGCTAAGTATTTTTGCATCTCTGAAATACCTTTCCGCAGGACATCTCTTCGTGCAGCCGTATCCACCATGTATTTGCACTGCGTTCGTAGCGGCTCTAAGCGCAACTTCAGAGGCGTAAAGTTTCGCCATTGATGCTTCTTTCGTGATTCGCTCGCCCTTACCTTTATCCGCAAGATAAGCCGCCTTGTAGGTAAGCAATCTCGCGGCTTCTAACTCCACTACCATATCAGCGAGCATAAATTGCACCGGCGGGAAATTGATGATGGGCTGAGAGAACTGTTTTCGCTCGTTTGCATACTTCTTCGAGGCGTCTAAGCAAGCCTGGGTGATACCGACGCCTATGCTGCTTATCCCTATTCTATCCCGGTCCAGCGTAGCCATCGCTATCTTGAATCCCTCTCCCTCGCCGCCCAGCCTGTTCTCTTCGGGAATCCTACAATCTTTGAATTCCAGCCCGCCAACAACACAACCTCGCATGCCCATTATATCTTCGAAGTTAGCGAAAGAGAACCCCTTTGTACCCTTTTCCACGATAAAAGCACTCATTCCCTTCACATCCTTCTTTTTGCTCTTGTCCGTGTATGCTAAAACCACGTAGATGTCGGCAACGGCAGCATTCGTGATTAGCGCCTTTCTTCCATTCAGCACGTATTCACCGCCTTGCTTAACCGCGGTTGTTTCGATAGAAGCGGGGTCAGACCCAGCAGAGGGTTCTGTTAAAGCAAAAGCACCTGCTTTCTCACCCGAGCACAGAGGTTTGAGGTATTTCTCCTTCTGCTCCTCGGAACCTGCGTAGTAGATGGGAAAAGAGCTGATAAGTCCTGCAGCACTTAAGAATCCAATGCTTGCGCTTGCGCTTGAAAGCTCCTCTGACACAAGCACGTAACTCATCATAGTTGCATCCGCACCGCCGTATTTCTTCGGGAAGGGTATTCCAAAAAGCTTTAGCTCCGCCATCCTCCGCGATATGTCCCGGGGTATCTTCCCTTTTCTGTCTATTTCGGCTGCCCGTGGTAACACCTCCTCCACGGCAAACTGCCGGGCTATGTGCCGAAAAGCCTCCTCCTCTTCTTTTAACTCAAATTCCATTTCCTTCTCCACAAACTTAGCTTTCTTTTAAAAAGAAAGCTTTACCAAAGAAACTATTTTTTGAAAAAGAAAGCTCTTTATCAAAGAAAAATAAATAAAAAGTTAGCGAGTGAGGGTTGTCAGGTGTGAGCATCTTTAACCATAACACCTCAAACCTGAAACATATCACCTAACAAGGGGGGCAAGCAAAACGAAAAAACCTGCGGTGAACATAGGAATGGTGGGGCATGTAGACCATGGGAAGACGACCTTAGTGAATGCCCTGTCCGGCGAGTGGACAGACAGACATAGCGAGGAGATAAAGAGGGGCATCTCTATAAGGCTTGGATATGCAGACGCCACATTCAGAAGATGTCCCGTATGCAAGGAGCCTGATTGTTACACCGTAGAAGAAACATGCAAGCATTGCGGGTCAAAGACCAAAGAGCTGCGGACCGTATCGTTCGTCGATTCACCGGGGCATGAAGCGTTAATGGCGACGATGCTGAGCGGTGCTGCGATAATGGATGGTGCCGTTCTTCTTATCGCGGCATCTGAGCCATGCCCACAGCCGCAGACAAAGGAGCATTTGATGGCTCTGAACTTAATTGGCGTAACGAAAACGGTAATCGCACAAAACAAAATAGACCTCATCTCAAGGGAGGAGGCAATAGAACATTATTTGCAAATAAAAGAGTTCGTTAAAGGGACAATTGCAGAACAATCACCGATTATACCTATCTCCGCGCAGCAATCCGCTAATCTGGACGTATTAATACAGAGCTTGGAGCGGACAATACCCACGCCGACGCATGCCGCGGATAAACCACCAATTATGCATGTTGCACGTTCTTTTGATGTGAACAGACCGGGAACGCCAATAGAAAAGATGAGAGGTGGAGTAATCGGCGGCTCGTTGCTTCAGGGGAAGCTAAAGCAGGGTAATAAGTTAGAGATAAGACCCGGTCGTACGGTGACAACGGGAGGCAAAGAGAAATGGCTGCCAATAGAAACGGAGGTAACGTCAATAATGGCTGGGGGTGAGCAACTAAAGGAGGTTACTCCCGGGGGACTAATAGGCGTGGGCACAATGTTGGACCCGAGCATGACAATAGAAGATTCCTTAGTGGGGCAGTATGTAGGCGTACCTGGCTCTTTACCGCCTACCTGTGACAAACTAAGTATAAAATTTCACCTGTTGGAGCGCGTTGTTGGCGTGGCAAAAGAAGTGGAGATACCGGCGATAAAAGTGAGTGAGGGGATAATGCTGAACATTGGAACTGCAACTACAATGGGTGAGGTGGTACGAGTAACGAAGAGAACCATTGATGTGAAATTACGCCGCCCGATATGCGCCGAAGAGGGCGCTCGTGTGGCTATCGCGAGGAGGATAGGTGCGAGATGGCATTTGATAGGCGCAGGTGCTATAATTAGCCC
>JAYEII010000008.1:0-3103 GCA_034660015.1 Methanobacteriota archaeon
ACGATATACCTAAAATATTAGAGCCGGCAACCCCTGAAGCCGTTATGTATGATGGCACAGATTACGTTTTTGTGCCACTGGTTCTCAATTCCCGCGATTTGGAATGGATTGTAGGTAAGCACGTGGACTGGATAAAAAAACAACCAATCGAATGGGATATGATTACACCTGAGGCGTATATCGTCTTGAACCCCGAATCCGCAGTCGCTAAACTGACAAAATCCGATACGGACTTAACCGATAACGAAGTTATCGCTTACGCACGGTATGCCGAGAAATATCTCCATCTTCCTATTACTTATATTGAATACAGTGGGACATATGGAGACCCGCATAAGGTAAAGAAAGTAAAACAATCGCTAACCGAAACGTCTCTGTTCTACGGTGGTGGAATAGACTCAGAGGAAAAAGCAGCAGAGATGAAGGCGTGTGCTGACGTCATTGTGGTTGGTAATGTAGTGTACACCGATATGGAAAAGTTTTTGGCAACGATTATTTAGGTGTTTGTGATTCGGTGATTCTCACTCTCCAGTGGAAATGGTGGGGTGTCCGGGTACACGGCACAAACTTTAAAAAAAAAGTAATCTAAAATCAAAATAAAGAGTAGGCAAAACGAAATGACCAAAATCGCAGTGTGTGTGTGCTCAGGCGGGATAGATTCCACAGTAGCAGCGGCAATCGCATCGCAGGAAGGCTATGAATTGCATTTCTTTCATGCTTCCTATGGGCAGCGAGCGGAAAGAAGGGAAAAAGCGGTAGTAGAACAAATAGCTGCTTACTTAGGTGCGAAAGAGTTGAAGTTCGTGGAAATACCGTTTTTGAAAGACCTTGACGGGTCTTCCTTAACGGACATCAAGAGAGCAATTCCTGCGGGTGGAGAAGTAGATTTGGATAATCCGGGGGAGACACCATCTACGTGGGTGCCCTGCCGAAATTTAATCCTCTTAGCGACTGCAAGCGCATACGCAGAAGTCGTTTCCGCAGATGCCATTTTCGTGGGCTTCAATGCCGAAGAGGCGAGGTCGTATCCCGACAACGAGAAGGAATTTGTCGAGCGATATAATGTGGTGCTGGAAAAAGCAGTTGCTTCTTTCTCGCAGCCGCCAACGGTAAAAGCGCCTTTAGTGGATTTGTTTAAACCCGAGATAATAAAAAAAGGGGTAGAGGTCAAAGCGCCCTTACACTTGACTTATTCATGTTATCTGGGTAACGATAAACATTGCGGTGTTTGTGAGTCGTGCCTACACCGGCGAAGAGGGTTCAAAGAAGCGGGTGTGGAAGATCCAACGGAGTATATTCAAGCGTGAGAAAAACCTAAATCCTAAAAGCCAAAATCTAAACAAATCCGAAATTCAAATGTTCAAAAATCAAAACAAACCTTTCTGAGTCCCCAGGTTTTTGAGTAGCTGCGTCACAGAGTCTACACCAGTGGTTCAGGCTGCTTCTCTTCCGGGAGCACTGGTAATCGCATGGTATTCATTAACAAAGTATCTTTGACTTCTTTAGCACGTTCCAAGAGCAATTCCTTACCCTGGGGCGTGAGTGCGAATATCGGGATTGCGGTGCCCGCCTGTAAAAGCGCTTTCTCCTTTGCGAGTTCTCTTATGTGCGGTGATGCACAAGCAGTAATCAAGTCGGCGATTTCGCAGAACTCCTCAGCCTCGGTTTTGGAGATGCCCGTGAGATGGACGCCGAATATCACGGTGCGCTTGCGGATAGCTCTACATTTTTCAGCGTCTGCTACTGTGGACACTGTGACACCTACCCTTTCGTATCCAAGCCCAAGTGCCATCTGCAACCCCGCCGCCTGATCTATCCTTGGCGGGTCGAGTATTTCCCCTCCCTTATCCCTTATTTTCTTTATTATTCCTTCAACAGGTGTAGTCTCAATTACACCGCTCAGCCTTGCCCCTATTCCCTGCACCAGTGCAGGATTGGAAGTGATTATTGTGCCAGCGCCTTCGCAAACCGTTACGGTGGCATCGAGTAAACTTCTGCGAAGTGCGGTCATGGAAGTCTCCGAAGCACCAAAACCAACGAAAACCTCTAATTCTACTTCTCTATCTACCGTACACATCCCAAAATCTTGTATCCTGAATTCAACATTCTCTTTTATCACTTTCTCGTTCAGTTCCTTTATCCCTCGTATTTTAGCCCACAACGGGCAGTATTTGAGCAGGGGTTTGCCAACCTCAACAACCTTACCGTTTTCTACTACCACCCTCGTTTTCCCCATGGTTTCAAAAACATGTCTGTCTTTTCCCATTTTCAACTATCCCGCAAAAATGAAAAGAAGGCTTAATAGATTTATAGGTTTGCTATTCTTCTATTTTTAAGAGGTAAATGAACATCAAAGAGATAAGAAAAGACTTCCCGATTTTGAATCGCGGGATAATATATATGGACAGTGCAGCAACGAGTTTGACGCCTGAGCCCGTTTTGGATGCCGTTCTGGATTATTACAGGAATTATAATGCGAATGTAGGTCGTGGCGTGTATAAACTAACGCAGATAGCTTCGCAGAACTATGAGGACGCACACAAAAACGTAGCAAAATTCATTGGAACCACAGCAAACGAACTCATTTTTACAAAGAACACAACCGAGGGGATAAACACGGTGGCTTCAGGAATTGGGCTGAAGAAGGAAGATAAAGTTGTGGTCAGCTTATGGGAACACCATTCTAATCTCCTGCCCTGGATACGTGCGAAAAAGACGCTAAGAATAGATCTGGAAGTGGTAAAACCCAATGTGATTTCGGAGGGCGATGCGAAAACCCAATGTGCTCTTGAAACATCGGATTTTGTGGATGCGATAGACAAAAAGACGAAGATAGTGGCGATAACGCACGTCTCTAATGCACTGGGCTCCGTTCTTCCAGTAAAAGAAATATCGAAGTTGTGCGCGGAGAACAATGCTCTTTTGCTTGTTGATGCCGCGCAATCCGCCCCCCATCTGAAAATAGACGTCAGGGATATGGGCTGCGATTTCCTCGCCTTCTCAGGGCATAAGATGCTCGGACCCACGGGAATCGGGGGTTTGGTTATCAAAGAGGAACTCATGGACGAGATGGAACCGCTGACGGTGGGTGGAGGCGCAGTGG
>JAYEII010000009.1:0-3094 GCA_034660015.1 Methanobacteriota archaeon
AAAACCATAGTAGGTTTAATAGCAATCGTAGCAGTTGTAGCGGTGGCGATGTTTGCGGGGTGTGTAGAGGAAGAAACTCCGACAAAAGTTCCAGAAACAACTACTCCACCAGCTGAAACTGCAACGCCAACAGAAACCTCAACACCCATTGTAGAGGAAGAACCAGATACAGCAACAATGGGTGAAAAGAATGCATTATCTAAAGCATTATCTTATTTAGATTATTCAGCATTCTCGCGAGAAGGATTAATTGAACAATTAGAGTTCGAAGGATATTCACATACAGAAGCAGTATATGGTGCAGATAATTGTGGAGCTGACTGGAATGAGCAAGCAGCATTAAAAGCTCAATCTTATTTAGATTATTCAGCATTCTCGCGAGAAGGATTAATTGAACAATTGGAATTTGAAGGATTTACAAGAGAGCAAGCAGAATATGGCGTTGAAGCTGTTGGATATTAATTAATTGGAGGTGCTTCCCTTAGGATTTTTTATAATTTTGGTCGTGTTTCAAGATCAGTTAAAAATATCAGAAAGAACCACTCCTGTGTATTAATGGGATGGATTTTAACCTAAGATGAAACACCACCATAATTTTAACCTATCTTGAAACACAACCTATATTTTAGGATTTGCAGAAAGAGAATAAAGATGGTGAAGAAGAAACGATATCGCGGACATTTCTGTAAGGTATGCGGGCGGATCCTGCCAAACGAGAAATTCTCTGGCAAAGGACACGCAGCCCATATCTGCAAGAAATGTGCCAGGAAACCAAAGGAACAACAGTCAGAAGAGATCGTCCTCAATCGCATTTACCGTGTGTATCAATATCATAACCTCTCGCGAAACAACCGGCGGATGTTGGAGAAATACTCCCACAAAAAACAAAATGAGGTGAAAAATATGGAACAAAAAGAAAGAATTTGGAAAAAAGGTCGTATCCCAAAGATGTTCTTAGCTTTTCTATTTGTGGCAATACTTCTCGCTTCAATCGTTCCGATTGCATGCGCTGACGGATGGAACGGGCGAAGAGCGATAAACATAACCAACAGCGGCAGATAAAACAGAAAAGGTAGCGAGTTATTGGGAAGAAGTTTTCACTACACGCAAATCCAAAACCACGTGATATTTTCGCGGCGCAACAGAACGCACAATCCTCTTCTCTTCTATTTCTACGCTTAACGTGCCGCCGAAGGAAGAAGAGACAATGCCCTTTGCCTTCTGCGCCGATGCCGTAAACAAATCACACGCTCCTTTTAGTGCGGAAACGTCATAATAATGTATAAAACCTGTGTCCCCGCTGTTATCCAAATTTAATGCCCTTATTGCTGCGGGCAAGAAAGAATGTGCTTGCTCGGGCAATGGCATGAGAACGCGGTCTGCACCTACCGCTTCTGACTTCAAATCCCTCTGTTCTTCTCGCACATCACCGAGAATTGGTATCACCTTTCCCTCCATCTTGTTCAATGCTACATTCTCTTTCATATATTCATACGCATCCGGGTTCACATCAAAGGAATAAATCTTCGTTTGCGGTTGCATCTTCGCTATTACAATAGAGAAGCAGCCTACGCCCGAAAACATGTTTATTATCGTTTCGCCGGGCAGCACTTTCATAGCAACCCGCATTCGTTCGTATGAAAGACGCGGGGAGAAGAAAACAAGCGCCGGATTTACTTTAAATATGCAGCCATTCTCCTTGTGTATGGTTTCCATGTTCTCATCACCCCATATCACTTCCAGTTCTCTCGTTCGGTATAACTCGTCGGTGTGAGAATAAAGAGGAACTGCCGCGATGGTTTTTACTCGAGGATAGATATTATGAAGTGCCCCGGCGATAATCGCTCGTTTTGGTTTCAAATCATGATGAAGTCTTATGATGATTACATCGCCGATAACGTCATAAGATTTTATCACTTTTTCCAATTCGGTTTCCTCTAATACACCCTTTAAAGCTTCTTTTAGCATCATAACACTTTTTCTTTTTAGGAAAAAGAAAACCTGTGCTAAAAGAAAAAGCAAAAAAAAGTTTATTCAACGTTTATATGTATCCCCCTCCTAACTTGACATTGTCAGATTAACCGCAGAGTTCACGGAGAACGCAGAGGATGTAAGGGACAATGTTTTCGAATCCTGAATTTACATATTTTCTCTGCGAACTCAGCGTTCTCGGCGGTGAATTTAAAATGTGACAAAGTCAAGCTAAAACCAAGCGAAAAAAAATGTCAAAAGGCTATATAACTGAAATATTCGACTCGTTTCAGGGCGAAGGACCATATACAGGCAGGAGACAGATCTTCATTCGATTTGCAGGTTGTCCCCTCCATTGCTTTTATTGTGACACTTCCTATGCGAAGGACCCATGCCCGAAATTTTGCGATTTTTTCGGTGGCTCTTCAATGATACATTCCGAAAAAATAAGTAATCCGATGTCTACGAAGGCAGCCGTAGATTGTATAACGGAACTACGCACTTATACTCCTGACCTCCACAGCATTTGCTACACAGGTGGCGAACCTCTCTCTTCCGCAGCGTTCGTAAAAGAGATAGCGGCTGAGGCAAAGAGCATGCAGTTAAAGAATTTTTTAGAAACAAGTGGGAATTCCGCAAAACGTTTCGCTTCCGTAGCCGATTATTTTGATTTCGCTTCGATTGACATAAAGCTGAGAAACCATTTAGCGGTGGAAGAACGAGATTACGATAATCTGTACGGTAACGAACTCGAATGCATACGAATTGCCGTTGACCTGGGAATAGAAACGATAGTGAAGGTAGTAGTGGTGAAGAATACGCCGGTAGGAGAAATAGAGCAGATATGTAAAGACCTCGCGGGTCTCGACATAAAGTTCGTGTTGCAGCCCGTTACTGCTCATTCCTCGCTACAAAATGCCGATGCTGATATAGTAGCACCAGACGTAAAGGAACTCTTTGAACTTTCTGCGACCGCAGGGCGTTATTTAGAACATGTTATGGTAATTCCGCAGGTGCATAAAGTTATGGGTATACGTTGAAATCACAAGCATTGCCAAGTAGCTAAGTAGTCAAATAGCCACGTAGGCAATAGCCAAGTAGCCAATAGGGAATAGGGAAATGG
>JAYEII010000010.1:0-3060 GCA_034660015.1 Methanobacteriota archaeon
TTGTTATGGAATTCTAAACGTTAAACATCTGTTTCAGCACATACACCTTGATCTTGTGGGATATTCTTTATTTGCTTGATTTAGCAGGGAGATATGTTCCACGGGAATTACCAAAGAGCCAAAAGTTCTTGCTTACCTGACTGAGTTCAGAAATAACCCTAACCCGAATTTATTTTGACATAATCATAAGAAAGGTCGCATCCCCATGCGGTCGCTTCGCTTTCCCCTATCCCCAGGTCCACTTCAATAAATATCTCCTTACTCTTCATTAGCTCTCGCACCACACCCGACAAATCCATAAATTCCCCGTTCTTCACCGCTGAAACCTCATCCTCATCCTTATCCTTACCTTCATCCTCACCTTTTAACCCTATGGATATTCTGCCCGGGTCAACGTCGCTAACAGTAGTACAGCTTCCGATAGCTGCTATTATACGACCACACATAAAATCTGGGCGTTCACCAAAAATAGCGCTTTTCACTAACGGGCTTCGGACTATTGACTTTGCTGCTTCTTTTGCATCCGCAACAGACGCTGCCCCTTTTACCCGCGCTTCGATAAACTTTGTCGCCCCTTCCCCATCCCTTGCGATTAGCTTCGCGAACTCTTTGCATACGAAATTCAAACCTTCTTTAAAATCATCTTCACTTATCTCTCCTCCCTGACCCGTGGATACGAGCAATACCAGGTCGTTCGTACTCATGTCCCCATCCACAACGACCATATTGAATGAATTTGCAACGGCATCCTCAAAACTCGCCCTCTGTATTTCTTCACTCAGCCGAGCATCGGTATAAATAAAAGAGAGCATCGTGGCAGTAGCTAAATGAGGAAATACCATTCCTGAGCCTTTTGCTATTCCCGCTATTACCACGCGTTCTTCATTGCCTGTATCAATACGTATTGCTCGTTCCTTATAGAAGGTATCGGTGGTCAATATAGCCTTCGCTGCGGTCGTACTGCCTGCCGCTTCAGAAGTTAACTCCTTCACCACGTCTCCGAGTTGCCTTTCTATTAACTCCATATCTAATTGTTTCCCGATGGGACCCGTAGATGCAACCGCTATCTCTTCTTCATTGACTCCTAACGAAGCAGCAGCGAGTTTTGCCATTTTTTCTGCGTTCCTCATCCCCTGCCCGTCGGTAAAGCTATTTGCACAACCGCTGTTTGCAATTATTGCCTGTATTTGCCCCCCACTTCCCTCAAGCTGTCGCTTTGTAAACAGAACAGGTGCGGCTTTTATCTTGCTCGCTGTGTACATACCCGCTGCTTGCCCTTTCCCTTCTATCAATGCTAACCCATTATGCCCCTCTTTTATCCCGTATGCTCGTACTCCCTTCACTGCGCATAGTCCGCCTCGTACTGTTTTTATCTTCATCTCTACCTCTACAGCTACATACAACAGGATATAATATCAGATTTCTTTTTCTTTGGTAAAGCTTTCGTATACCTTTATCCTGCTCTCATGGAAAATTTATATTTAAAACATCTGAATAATAGGTGTGGAGTAGTGTGGTGAAGTGGGGTAAGGTGAGGTAAAGTAAAAGTAAGGTAAACAAAAAATAAAGTAAAGGGGGCTCGTGGTCTAGTTGGTTATGACACCGCCTTCACACGGCGGAGGTCATGCGTTCGAATCGCATCGAGCCCATCTCCACCATAAAATAACTTTTATCTTTATCTTTTACTATATCAATATCATATATGTACATATATAGTCTCATATACAAATTGGCAGAACCCGTTTGTTTATGTTGCCAAGAGGGATAGTAAGGTGTAGAAAAGGCGAAGGTAATGGTGAAATCAAAAGATAAAAGAGAAGGAGAAGGAACCTTAAAGGAGGGAAATAAAATGCATGAAGTAGATACAACAAAATATATGGTTCACGCTAACATCACAGCTGAAGGTTTTGTTGAAAAATCTGATGTGGTTGGCGCAATATTTGGTCAAACGGAAGGTCTGTTAGGCGACGAGTTAGACCTGAGAGACTTGCAGAAGAGCAGTAGAATAGGCAGAATCGAGGTGAATATAGAGTCAAAAGGGGGGAAATCACGCGGTGAAATACTTGTTCCCTCTGGTCTGGACAAGGCGGAAACTGCGATATTAGCCGCTTCCTTAGAGACGATAGACCGAGTCGGCCCGTGTATTGCATACGTGGAAATCACCAAGTTAGAGGACATAAGGGCGACGAAAAGGAAACGAATAACCGAGCGAGCAAAACTACTGATGCGCGAAATTATCGAGACGAGCATTGACAGTGAAACGATGGTGGGTGAAGTGAAGCAGGCGGTAAGAATGGAAGAAATAACCAGCTATAAAGGCCTGCCCGCAGGACCGAACATAGACAGTTCGGATGCCATACTGATCGTAGAGGGGCGTGCAGACGTGTTAAATCTGCTTAAATACGGGATAAAAAACACAATTGCTGTGGAAGGTACAAACATACCACCTACCGTACCCAAGCTGAGCAAGAGAAAGACCGTTACTGCTTTTTTTGATGGCGATAGAGGTGGCGACCTCATATTAAAAGAGCTTTTGCAGGTTGCAGACGTTGATTACATCGCCACATCGCCAGAAGGAAGAAGCGTAGAGGATATGGCGTACAAGGAAATATCAAAAGCATTGCACAATAAGACACCCGTAGAGCAGCAGGGATACGAGAAAGAGAAAAAGGAGCAAGAACCGAAGCAAGTTCAAAAACCGCAACCGAGGATAGTACAAAGAAGGACCGGCAAGGTTAAGGAGGAGGGAGGGGAGGAAGAGGAGAAGAAAACAAGTCTCTTCAAAACACATCTGCAAGAGCTTGGAGGCACGTTTAAGGCACGGCTATTAGATAAAGAGAAGAAAATAGTAAAGGAAACCACGGTGAGGGAGCTGGCGAACGAACTAAAAGAAACGGGCGAAAACGCGAAAAGCGTGGTGTTTGACGGTGTGATAACACAGCGAATCGTAGACCTCGCAAAGGATAAGGATTTGGACTATGTCGTAGGAATAAAAATGGGGGACGTGACTAAAGTGCCCACCTCGCTGAAGATACTAACCGCAGACTCGGCCTAATGTAA
>JAYEII010000011.1:0-14971 GCA_034660015.1 Methanobacteriota archaeon
ACAGATTACACAGATTACCACGAGAATCTCGTGGTTTTTTATGGTATATAAAGTATAAACTTCCACCTACCTATTTAGGACGCAGATTTACGCAGATTTACGCAGAAAACTATTTCCTCAAATTATCCAATGCCTTACGTTTAACTTCCGGTTTAGTACCAAAATTAAGTTTAAAATCCTGATTATCTGCGTTCATCTGCGTCCGATTATCAAAAATTATTCTTTCCTGTATCTATTATATAAATACAAGTAAGACATGGAAAAGGCTAAGCGTGTTCCGGTTTATCTTGAAACTTACGAAAGCGGCGTACTTGATGAACGGATAGAGAAGTTGGAGGTGATACTAAACGAGTGTAAACTATGTCCAAGAGAATGCGGCGTTAACAGAAACAAAGGAGAAAAGGGCTATTGCAAGTCAGATAAACATTTGATGGTGTCCAGCGTGCAACCGCATTTTGGAGAAGAAGACGTGTTAGTGGGAACTTACGGCTCTGGAACGATATTCCTTACGAACTGTAACCTGCGCTGTATATACTGCCAAAATTATGACATAAGTCACCTGGGATATGGACAAAGGAGGACAGAGGAAGAACTTGCATTTAGTATGCTCAGTCTGCAAAAAAGAGGTTGTCATAACGTCAATTTTGTTACACCGACACATTACACACCACAAATCGTGAAAGCGCTGAAAATAGCGATAGAAAACGGTCTTCGTATCCCCATTGTTTACAATTGTGGTGGCTACGAAGCAAAAAGCACCATAGAGTTGTTAGAAGGCATTGTGGACATCTACATGCCCGACATAAAATATAGTGATGCGGAAAATGCAAAGAAATACTCCAATGCGCCTGATTACTTCGATAGATGTAAAGAAGCGGTAAAGGAAATGCATCGTCAGGTAGGTGATTTAAAGGTAGATGAAAGGGGGATAGCATGGAGGGGATTGCTGATAAGACATTTGGTGCTTCCAAACGGAATTGCGGGCTCTGCAAAAGTCTTGGAGTTCGTTGCCACAGAAATATCTAAAGAGTCATACATAAACATAATGATGCAATATAGACCTATGTATAAAGCGTATGAATATAAAGAACTTAACAGGGGAATAAAAATGAGTGAATACCGTGAAGCAATAGACATTGCGAGAGAATGGGGTTTGCACAGGGGGTTTGAAGTGGTGTGAACGATGGACGAGAAAACAGAAAATAAATTATAGACACAGATTAACGCAGATTAACACAGATGATGTGAATCAACACGGTTAAACTAAAATAAATCTGCGTAAATCAGTGTAAATCTGTGTCTTAAATAGGAGGGGGTTATACTTTATATACAACGAGAAAGGCTAATATGAGAACATATCTTGACTGTATTCCCTGTTTCTTTAATCAAGCACTCCGTGCAGGGCGGATAGCAACTGGAGATGAAACAAAACTGAAAAAGCTCTTGGATGAAATAGGAACGATGCTAAGCGACATTCCTCTTGAAAGCACACCGCCAGAAACGGGAATGCTGATATATGAGAAAGTAAGGGAAATCACAGGGGTGTTTGACCCCTACAAGGAACTAAAAAGGGAGAGCACAGAGAAAGCCCTGGCATTATACGACTCGCTGAAGCACAAAGTTGAAAGGGCAAAGGACCGGCTCCTTACAGCGATACGAATTGCAATTGCGGGTAATGTGATAGACTTTGGCGTGAATAGGAAGTTCAATATCGGAGAGGAAATAGATAAAGTACTCAAGCAGGATTTTGCGATATTCGATTACGATAAATTCAAGCACTATTCGGATAAAAACAATGAGATTCTGTATATTGGCGACAATGCGGGTGAATCGGTTTTCGATAGAATTTTAATAGAGGAGATGAAAAAGCCAGCGATATATGTAGTCAGGGCAATGCCCGTTATAAATGACGTAACGTATGAAGATGCCGTACAGGCGGGAATAGATAAAATTGCATCTATATTGTCTTCGGGAACAAGTGCACCGGGAACCGTTCTCGAAACGTGCAATGCGGAATTCAAAGAGATATACAAAAAATCAAAATTTGCAATAAGTAAGGGACAGGGAAACTACGAGGGACTTTCTGATGAGAACCATCCTGTATTTTTCCTGCTGAAGGCAAAGTGCTGGGTTATTGCCGATGATATTGGTGTCAACGAAGGAGATATAGTACTGAAAGGGATGAACGTGTAAATTTTTTCTTTTTATTAATTCTAAAATTACTATTAGAAATTAGTTAAATCATAAAGAAAAGGGGTGGGGGCAGTAGGGTAGCCAGGTTATCCTCGTGGCTTTGGGAGCCATGGACCCCAGTTCAAATCTGGGCTGCCCCATAAATCTTTTCTGAAGAAAAGATTTATCAAAAAATTGTTTTTTTTCTTTTAGCACAGGTTTTCTTTTTCCGCGAAGCATTTTTGATCAAACTTTTTCTAAAAGTTTGAAAAAGAAAAAGTGTCACTTCATTCTACACATGCTAAAGCTAAAGCACCAAGAGGGCATGCTTTTACGCATATCTCACACCGAACGCATTTCTCCTCTTCCATACTTATATTCCACGAAGAATCGAACTTGAACACACCGGTTGGACAGACAGAAATGCAAGCACCACAGTGGACACATCGCTCTTCATCCCATGCAATCAGCTTCACTAATTTCTTTACTTCTACCCCTTTCTGCCTGAAAAGCTCCGCAACACGTTCAACTTTGTCGTCCGGAACGTCAATAATGAGGTCGGCTCGCACGGCACCCACGTTCGCCCGGTCTATGTTTATTTTCGCACCTGTTTCTAAGATCACTTCAGCCGTATACGGCGTTTCATGCAAACGTGACGAGAACCTCTCCAACAGCAGCTTCATATTGTTCTTATATCCTATTCTTTACTTATATTTTTCACCTATATAAAATAGAATATCAAGAAAATAAAAAATAAATTATGGACACAGATTAACGCTCGTGGGCTCTGCCCACGTCCCCGCAAGCCCAGAAAGGGCTTAATTAACACAGACAAAACAAACTGCAAAGTGCAAAATTTGTGTAATCTGCGTAATCTGTGGTTAAAAGTCCGTGCCGTGTAAATCAGTGTAAATCCGTATCTTAAATAGAAGGAACTTTTCCTTAGGAAGAAAAGATTTACCAAAAGAACTTATTTGTTTTTCTTTTAGCACAGGTTTTCTTTTTGTAAAAAAGAAAAAGTGTTGTGTAATCTTGTGGTTACTTTTCGGAATGACTATAAACCTGAAAATTGTTGCAGATAAGGAAAAAGAAGAAGAGCGAAGGATAGAAGTCCCGAGTGGAGATACATACGAGAACATATTAGAAAAGCTGGGAATAAATCCGGTGGAGGTAATTGTGCTTCGTGAGGGTAAGCCCGTGCCCGAGGATGAGAAAGTAGGGGTCAGTAAGAATAAAGAAGAAATAACGATAACTATTGTCCAAATTGTCTCAAGTGGCTGAAATATTAGTTTCTTTGGTAAAGTTAACTTTCTTTTTTGCGAAGCTGCGAAGCGTTTTTGGTCAAACTTTTTCTAAAAGTTTGTTGATAAAACTTTTCTTAAAAGTTTTAAAGAAAGGTTTGTGCGGGCACGCTCTCGGTCGACGCTTTCGCTACCAGCCAGACCCCCAAAGTCTTTCTCCACACCGCTACCCTGCGAGCGCCAACCGTCCACAGTGAGTCTGCTCCCTTCCGGGCCTAAACCGGTATCCATGACAAAGGCATGACAACAAACTCTCCAGTTCGCCACCATACCACCGTTGACCCCGCAGGACGGTGCTTCTTCGTAGGACTTCGAGCTGAAACTGGGAACTACGGTGCCTTCTTCGAGCTTCGCCTCTCGCATATCGGCGATTTCGAGTTGCAGAGGACGCCTAACCCTCCAGGCTAGCCCGCACAAATATATATTTGTTTGAGATATAAAAAAGCTTTCTATTACCTACCGGGGCACAGTCGAATTTTATAGTGGAATTGCTAAAACATTAAATTTCACCGCAGAGCACACGGAGAACGCAAAGGCACAAGAAAGGATAATTTTTGATAAACGGACGCAGATGAACGCAGATAATCAGGATTTTAAACTTAATTTTGGCACTAAACCGGAAGTTAAACGTAAGGCATTTGATAATTTGAGGAAATTGTTTTCTGCGTAAATCCGCGTAAATCTGCGTCTTAAATAGATGGAAGTTATACATTATATACAAACAGAAAACCTGAACAATGATTGAAACGGTCTTAAAACTCTGCGTACTCGGCGCTCTCGGCGGTGATAAATCACTATATTTTTAGACAGCACTTATGGCCGGGTTCTTTTAAAAGGTAATCGCATCCCTTTGCCTGTGCCATGCCCATGCCGATAGTCGCGGAACGCAAAAGCACCTGATGTGAAACTGGTTACAGATTGGAGTTTCCTCCCGTAGGTAACATGCCGGATTTTTCTTAAAATCGTCTCCAATCGCTTTCTATGTTCCCCTACCAAAATTTTCTCATCGCCTTTACCTTTAACATCGTGATAGAGCTGCGTCATGCCGTCAAATATATCTTTCAGCTCCTTGTCGTCCACGTAACAGCTCACGAGTTTGCTCAGCTCTTCGTACACTTCTTTTAGCCTTTCCCTGTAGCGCTCCATCTCATTTTTTGCAAGGAATACTTCACCGTCACTTAATGAGCGTTCAAGCCGGTCAAGCGTCCATCCACTCGCTAAAACCCATACCTCGGGATAGAACCTCTTTACATACTCGGGCTTTCTGGTCAATATGTTTCTAACGCTTATAATGCCGATAAGCACGCCACTCTCGACCACCGGCAGCCGTTTTATGTTCTCCGTGGAGGCAAGTTCACATGCTTCCTCCACTGTCGCTTCCGGTTTGATGGTGACCAGAGGGCAAGACATTATCTCTTTTGCTTTTACCTCACTCCCCCTTCTCCCCCTGTACTTTAACAGAACTTTCAATGCGATGTCACGCTCGGTAATAATCCCCGCGGGTTTGCCTTCTGAGGTTATAACCACACTGCCCACCTCCAGATCCGCCATGTCCTTCGCTATTTTGATAACCCCTGTATCTCCCTCTTCGGTGATAATCGGCGTGCTCATTATGTCACGAACTTTCATCTTTCGCTTTTCTCCTCCTTCTGCTTCTCCTTCTGCTTCCGCCTCTGCCTCTCCCTCAGCGCTCATCTACATTATCCTGTATTTATATCATATCAAAGATATTCTTCTAAATTTATTTTACCTACCTTTTAATCAGCATATAATCAGCATGCATCTTCTTCAGATACTTCGATAACCATATTACCACGCAATAGAATACCACCAGCACAATATATCTTATATCCCTAAAAAGCGGGTCCAGTGGCACTAAAGATTCTGTCACGCCTCCCAGGCCCGCCAATCTGTACCATCGCATTGCATAGTAAACGATAACATAAACATTTATAGCTGCCAGGCTAACGGCAATCCAGTGATAAATCCGGTTCAATTCCGACCAGCCCTTCAGTCCCCGGCTCATAGAAAATATGTAAGCAAATAGAGCCCAGCCCATCATGAAAAGAGCGATGCCCGAACACACACTTTCCCATAGCGCTATCTTACCATTTATACTTATGCCGGTTCGCCACAGAATTGCTATCACTATAATTACAATCAAAGTTCGTTTATCCATTATCGCCTTACCAAAGGATTCTTTTATGGTCATTTTTAGCAAAACCCCTTGCTTCCTTTTCATCTTTTCTTTATAAAAATAGTATCGCTTTTCTTTAGCGGGTAAACTTACCGACACTGTTGTTTGCTTCAAGTGCGTTCTCTATCACTGAAGAAACCTCAACTTCCTTCCGGTCTGCCGGTTTGGAGCGTGCAAGCTCCAACAAACTTGATATAATATCTCCTGCTTAGTTCTTACTTTATCATTAATTATATTCTTAGATAGCGTCGCTTGTAAACATTTCAGCGGAAAAAGTCGAATCCTTCCTTCGTTTCTTTGCTCAAAACTAACTGCTCCTTCATCTTCTGGTAATCGCGCAAAAATTCTTTACCCCTTTCTGTCGTCTTGTATTCCCCGCTCGTATGCTCTATAAGTCCTTTCTCCTCTAAATAAGGAAGGTATCTCTCTACCCTTTTAAAATTAAGATTCGCTTTATTTATATACTATCGCTGTTTTCTTTGCCTCTCCCCTCGCCACTAAAAGAATATCAGCGATTATTTCTAATCTGCCTCTTCGCTCTTTAAATCTCTCCTTACGACTCTCCCTCATGGCACGCAAATTTCCACGATTTTTGCCATTTTTACTTACCATCTCAAAATCTCCTCATACACGCCCATCGTCATTCTTGCGATATTATCCCACGAAAATCCTTCCGCAGTCTTCCTTCCGTTCGAGCCCATCCATCTCCCTTTTTCCAAATCCGAAAATAGGCTCTTTATTCCCCATGCGATTGAATTCGGGTTGTCATACACCTTCAGCCCATTGACATCGTGCCAGACGTAATCAAAGCCGTTATGCGTTACCACGATTGGTTTACCAGCAGCCCATGCTTCCAGCGCAACTATCCCAAAAGGTTCGTTCCTCGAGGGTATGCATACCATGTCGCACGCTTTGTAGAAATTCGTGAGGTCACCATCCAGAACATAGCCTAAAAAACGGCTTGCATGCTGGACGCCAAGTTCCCAGGCTCTATGTTCTAAACCACTTCTCATGTAGCCGTCACCGACGAAGAAGAACTTCGCACCAGGGAACTCAGCTAAAACCGCGGGAACTGCTTCTAATAGCAAATCCGCTCCTTTCTGCACCACCATCCTCCCCACAAATAGACATACAGGGTCCCAAACGCCAACGCCATGCGGTTTCTTCACGCTCCACGGATCAATGGGTTCATTGAACTTCTGCAGCGAAACACCATTCGGAATCATCGCTATTTTCCAGTCATCAAAGTTATATATCCACTCAGCTTCCTTCTTTATCGTTTCTGATGCGGCTATTAGTTTATCAGCGACAAATCCGCCGTACCCTTCCAAGTTTCTTATGTCTTTTGATTTCCCATCGTGAAAAACATTCCCGCATCTTCCGTATTCGGTTGAGTGAAGGGTAAAAACGGTTTTCTTCCCCCTTGCATTCTTTATCTCCGCGAGTGCATTTACAGTCATCCAATCATGCCCATGAACGATGTCAAAATTGCCTGATACGTTCTCGGTTTGGAAGAAATGATAAGCGAAAGAGTGGCACATATTGTCCATCTCAGCCATAAAATCGGGATTCGTGTCGAACGGGCAGCGATGATAATGCACCCCATCTATCACTTCATAATGCCCCTGTCCCTTTCCCATCCTTGTGAACACATGCACTTTATTCCCGGCTCTTTGAAGAGCAGCAGCGAGTTCTGTAACATGTGGTGCAACACCCCCCACCGCAATCGAATGTAAAGATTCCCAGCTAAACAGTGCTATTCTCACTTTCTCTCATCCTTCTCCCTACTTCCTTCCACTGAAAAATTCTTGCAGTTCTTCATGTCGCTCGATGATGATCTCCTCGAACTCGCCTGGTGTTTCTCTAATTCTCGCCGCAGTTTCTTTGTCACCGAGATATTCTATCCACGATGCAAGCCAGGGAGCCTCCTCTCTGGTGAACACATCAAGATTATCTTTCAACTCAGCCATGTTTTTTATAGCTATGCTACTGCTGCCCCTATTCAAGTAATACGGATTCTTTCCTGCAGGATTGAATAAAGAAGTTGCGAGCTTGGACCGTTCTGTTTTCTTCTTATTTATTTTTGTTGCAATCCTCTCTTTCTTCCCTTCTTTCACCTTCGTTCCCCTTTTCTTTTGCTCTCTCGCCGTCATAACGCATCAACCCCCGCTACTACTCTCGATTTCAATCCACTTATGCGCTCCTGTACCATGCTAATCAACTTGCTTCTTGGCTCCCACCACTGCATGCCTGCGACTTCGGATGCAAGTGTCTCATCCCTGAACACATCTCGCATCCATACAGCGAAATCGTTGTAACCCTCTCCGAGATGATAATCTATCGCCTTCTGGTCTACTTTTCTCAACATATCCACAAACTTCTCCAGGCTGCGTGCTGTAAACCCGGTATGAACGATTTTTCCTCCCTTGCGCATGTTAAAGTAAAAAGCCTCTTCATCCGAAACAGTGCGTAACAAATTCCCGTTCTCAGTTCCGTCTTCCCTTCCATCTCCATTGCCCTCGAATCTGACGAATCTTTTTATGGTGTTGTTCACGGTTGAGCGATGCGGAATGGTAACAAAGGGCCATATCTTCCCGTTAAGAACTTCAACGTCCTTTCCGAGCTCGCAGTTAGCACCAATGATTGCATCTTTTATACTTGCATTTTCTTCTGTTAAGGTGCGTTCGCCGATGAAACACTGCTCCAAGCTCGAGTTTTTCCCGATGTAAACGTCTTCAAATAAAATCGCATTGGGTCCTACCGAACAACCTTCTTCCACAACCGCACTATCGCCTATCACCGTAGGTCCTGTTATTCCTGAACCGTTAATCTCCACATTCTCGCCTATAAACACGTCCCTATTCGCCTTTTTCAACATCCATTCCATCGCTTTCATATACTCCGCTGGCTGACCCACATCTGCCCAGAAATTGCCTGCTTCTATCTCATATCCGTATATCTTGCCGTTCCCTTTACCTTTATTCTTCACCTGAAGCAGATGAAAAAGGTCCTTTGCAAAGTCGAAGGCTACCCCATCGGGCACAAATTCCATCGCTTTCGGCTCCACCACGTATATCCCGGTGCTCGCTAAATTGCTGAAGCACTTCCCCTTATCAGGTTTCTCATGGAATCTACTAATGCACCCATCGCCCTCGAGCTTTGCAACACCATAGTTCCACGGGTCTTCCACTCTCGTTACCGCGATGGTTACCAGCCCTCCCGCTTCGTAGTGGAAATCTATTAATCCATGCAGGTCCATATCTGTGATGTTATCGCCCTGTATCACCACGAAGGGTTCATCTTCCTGTTCATCTAACCCCGCATTTTTCACCGAACCCGCCGTTCCAAGCGGGTACGGCTCTGTTGGATATGACAGGCGCACATCTTCTCTATACATAAAGTGGTCCATGACCATTTCCCGAAGGAACGTCGTAGTCACTACGATATCGTCCAATCCGTGCGAGACCAGATAGTCAACCACATGCTCTATCACTGGCTTATTCACTAGCGGAAGCATCGGCTTCGGCTTCGTGAATGTCAGTGGACGAAGCCTGGTTCCAAAGCCCCCAGCCAATATTACGGCTTTCATTTCTTCTTTCTTCACCTCTTTTCCAAATTGCATACAGGAGAAAATTGTATCGAGGGGTATATAAGCTTTTCCATATGCAAATATTTTTCGCATAATTAATACTTTCAACCCCGTCTAAATTGTGCCTTCATTTTCTCCTAATTAGGCGTTCGTTGTGGCACGCTGAAATAGCAATTTGTGAGAACATGCAACAAGATGCGCGCAAATCTTTTCCTTATGGTAAATTACTTTAAATAATGAGATAATTTATCACTATAATAAAAAAGGTGAGATAGAATGATACGAAAAAACATCTCGTTGTATGAGGAAGATATGAAGAAAATAGGGAGAATAGTGGAGAAAAACGAAGGCAATCTCAGCGCTGCGATGCGAGAAATCATTGATTTCATTGATTTCATGCTGCGGAAGTTCGGCAGTCTTGAAGAGGCGAAGAGAATAGAGCGGAGAACAAAAGGCGTGTGTCTCCCATGTGGGATGCTGAACTGGTTCCTTACTTATACATGCGACTGCCTTCCGGATGAGGATGCGGTTGGAAGTATAGAGGAGATTTGTGAAATCGAATCCATGTCGGACCTTGGAGAGATTGCAGGCATTTGCTTCCCGGTAGAGACTCAAGTAGATGCCGATGATGACCAAAATCCTTCTGCGGTAACGATTCGTTTAACCGGTGAACGAACGCATACAGAGTTTGTCGCAAAAATTATTGCTTGTTTCCTTGCGGAAAACCGCGGATTGGCAGTGGAGGAGGTATTTCGGCATACTGCTTTCACCACCGTGAAACTGAAGAAGGGCGAGGAAGGGAAAAGGGAAAGCGAAGGTGATTATAAAAAGGTGCGCGATAGTTTGATAAAGCACTTCGGCGAGCGGCATATAATGGTGCAGGAGATATTGAATAAGCCGCGATTCTGGAATGCGATGATAAAAGCCACTGCTGAGTGGGGAAATGTGGAAAGATACAAGTATCCGAGGATATACAGGTGAGACAATGAAAAAAGAGTATTGTATAGCTCCTCTTATTAACCACAAGATTACACAGATTCCCACGAGAGAACGATAATAGGAATCGGGTTCCAATACTTATTGGCTATTCTATCTATCCCCTAACCCCGATTTCTTGTGTTAATCCCGTGAAATCGCGTGCTTTTTTCCCATTTTGCATTTTGCAATTATATGGTCACACCATCCCCACAATAGCTTCCTTTACCTTCTCTCTCTGGGGCTTAATTAACTCCAGGTCAGTGCCTTTATCCACCGCCACGATGAAGATGAACTCCCCGCACCTCTCTGTTAATAGCACACCCCCGTTAGCCTTCGTTATTATCTCTTCCATCTCGCCCTTTTTAAGCATCCTCGTGCATTTCTCCGCTGTTATCGCCATCCATCGCTACCAGTGATGATAATGGTGACACTGCCTCTGGAGTATGCCTGTTCAAAAAATTTACCATTATTCCATCCCTTGTGACCACTGCGGAGGCGTTTACGCCTTCCATCGCGACCAAATCCTTTAGCGCAAGCTCAAGTTCTGACCCTTTCACTTTCTCCTTCTTCTCCCCATAATTTTATTCCTGCTACTGCCAACACGTATATTCCAATCACCAATACGACTCTTCCAACCACTAAAAACGCCCTGCCCCAGGGAATAAGCTCATAAGAATCTACGTATGTGTAGTATGCGCGGAATAAAGAGCCTGCAACACTTATTGCCCCCGAAGCTGCCATTATATCCCATCCTGACTTGAATATGACGAACCGGAATTTTCTTTGTGCGTAGATTGCCACAGCTAATATAAGAATGCCCGCGACCAAATCCGCCAATTCTACTGCGGTTGCGCCGTCTATTGTCATTTATCCCTAATGTCCTAACTTTATTTCCTTCTTTATTCATATATATTCCTTTCCTTTTTATTTTGAGTTATATAATATAATATTTTTCCGTAAGCAAATATATTTTGTATAAAAGAAAAAAATAGGAATGTTTTTAAATACCCTTTTCCAAGAAGGATTTACGATGAAAATCGAAGATGAGTTGTTAAAGGACGTTCACGTGCTCTTGCACCCGATGAGGTGTAGGATTGTGGAGCTGCTTGCAGAGAAGCCGATGCACATAAACGAGATGAGCAATGTGTTAGGAAAAGAAAGAAGGCTCGTTTCTTACCACCTGCTTACCCTCGAAGAACATGGATTCTTGAGCAGTAATTACGAAATATCCGAACAACCGAAGTCAAAGGGAAAAGCGATAAGGAAATACAGGGTGACAGGGAAAGTAGAGGAAGTGATTTCAGAGCTTAAAAAGAGGCTTTAAATTCAAGTCAAATGCACGAAATATCTTCCCTCTCTTTCCGTAAAATCCAGCTCATCCTCCCTTGTAAGCCACCCTAAAGCGAGGTAACAGATATTAGGTAAAGCCTCTGTCTTAAAAACAACCTTTGATATATTTATCTCCTCTTTCATATTCAATAAACATCTTATCTCCTCTGCTATTATCTCAACATTCCTTCTTTTCAAATCTACTTTACTCCTCATTATCCACTCAAGCGCTATCTTCACTGCCTCAGCTATCCTGGTCGCTTTCTGCAACAATGTCTTCTCCCTCTCTTCCCCTAATTCGCCCTCCTCCAAATCGCTATTCAGTATCTCAGCCTCGTGAACCTCCTTACTCTTTATCAACACCCTCTTCCTCTCATTTATTTGCAGCCTTACCATCACTCTGTTCAGCAATTCATTCGCAATCTCTTTCACTTTCATGTCTATCAACATCCCGGTATTCCCCTTAATATCTTCCACATACGGATACGATTTTATGAATTCGGTTGTCTCCGTAGGGGAAACAAAGATTCCCGCATCTACTTCCTCTACCCGTAACCCCGTCCCTTCCTCTAAAATCTCATTCATTATCCCCTTTAGCAGATAGTTTAGTTCTATTTTTTCCATATTCACCTCTTTATTATAAAACAAAAAGTTCATGATGAAATTCGATAACAATTTATTAAATGACGTTCACGTGCTCTTGCATCCGATAAGATATGGGATTGTGGAGTTGCTTGAAGAGAAGCCCATGCACATAAACAAGATAAGCAATGCGCTGGGAGAAGAAAGACGGCTCGTTTCTTACCACCTGCTTATCCTTGAAGAGCATGGATTCTTGAGCAGTAATTACGAAATATCCGAACTGTCGAAGTCAAAGGGAAAAGCAATAAGAAAATACAGGGTGACGGAAAAAGTGGAGGAAGTAATTGAGAGCTTTGTAGAAACGTCACGCAGAAGACAACGTCAAGCTCGAAACGTTTAAATATTCTCATTTATTTCATTAAATTTTCGCACATTGTAAACAAAAATTTCAACATGTAGAAGAGAATATGGAGAACTATTGTAAGCGGTCATTTAAGAATTTGGAGCTTTTACATCAGTTGAAATTAAATTTTAAGCGATGAAAAGGTTTTTATATTGAAAATAAGTATAAATATAAATTCCCTGTTAAAACAAAATAAGTATGAGGTAAGACAGATTATGGCAGATTCAGAAGCACGAACCATTTTACTGGTAGAAGACGAAGAAATAGAGGTAGAACTTATTCGCAGGATATTCGAGGATAACAGTTTGAATTGGGAAGTTTTTCACGTTTCAAACGTAAAAGAAGCTTTAAAATGGCTGGATGAGAATAAATCCCCTTCTCTTATCATCGCTGATTATTTCCTGCCGGACGGTAGCGGGTTGGACTTGCTTAAAGAAGTGATGGGTCGTGAGAAGGGGGAAATTGCTCCACTTATCATTATGACTAAGCATAGCACTGAACAATTGGCAGTCAGGTCTCTCAAATCAGGTGCCATAGATTATGTGGTGAAGAGCGTGAAGGAGTTACAAAATCTACCCTGGACTGCAAAGCGTGCACTTCTTGAATGGGAACAAGCCGTCAAGTTGGAGCAAGCAGAGGAAGAAGCAAAAGAGTATATGAGGGAGTTAGAAAGAGCAAACCGTGATTTGGCGGATTTTGCTCATACCGTATCTCATGACTTGAAAGCACCTCTACGCTCTGTCCAGGCTTTTGCCACGCTCATCTTAGAAGATTACGGTGATACGCTTGATGAACGTGTGCGAGAATATTTAGAAAAAGTGAGAGACGCAGGAGAAAGAATGAGCACGCTGATTAAAGACATTCTCACGTTGTCTCGTGTTGGGCGAGGGTCCATTGAGGTAGAAACAGTGGATTTGAACGAGCTGTTAGAAGAGGTAAAAACGGATTTAAGGGCGATAATCGAGGAAAGAGGGGGAAAAGTTGTTGCTGAGGAGTTGCCCTCTATCTCAACTCAGCGTGTATGGATGAAGGAGCTCCTCATGAATCTCATTGACAATGGATTGAAGTTTAACAGGTCAGAAAAGCCAATAGTGGAGGTCAGCTATGAAGAGAGGGAAAGAGAGAAAGAGTATCTGTTTAAGATAAAGGATAATGGTATTGGAATAGAAGAAGAATATCAAAGCCGTATTTTCAACCTTTCCGAGAGGTTACATCCACGGGAATATGAAGGAACAGGTTTTGGACTTAATATATGCCATAAAATAGTGGATAAACTCAGCGGTAATATCCGGGTATCGAGCAAACCTGGCGAAGGGAGCACGTTTTTCTTTTCCATACCTAAAGAGAAATAAAGTATAGACACAGATTAACACAGATAAAAAGAGCAATGCCGTTAGCCCAGTCCAACAAAAAAAGAAAAAATCCGTGTAAATCGGTGTAAATTTTGAATTTGTAACTTTTGTCATTTGAATTTGATGGTATGTTTAAGTTCGTCTCTATAAAAGCATAGAGGTGTAAAAATGGAATACGCAGGGCTGGATATGCACAAAAGTTTTTGTCAGGTCCTGGTATGTGAAAAAGAGGGAGAATTGATAAAAGAGGGGAGAATAAAGACAGAGACGAAAGACATAGCGGAATTCTTTTCGGGTCTGGAAGATCTGACGATTGCGTTTGAGGCAAGTAGCAACTACGAATATTTCTACGATTTGCTGGAAGGTTTGGGGCACAAAGTGGTTCTGGCACATCCATTGAAGACGAAAATGATAGCAGAAGCGAAGATAAAGACGGATAAGATAGATGCAAAGACGCTGGAAGAGTTGCTGAGAGGGGTTTTTTTGCCTACTTCTTATGTTCCGCCGAAGGAGGTAAGGGCGTTAAGGCATTTAGTGAGGCACAGAATCTTTCTGGGCAAGTATCGAGGAATAATAAAGAATCAGGTAAAAAAGAAGAAAGGGGCAAACGTTGCGGCAACAGCAGCAGCGAGAAAACTCCTCCAGGTGATCTACCCCCTTGCTGAAAAACAAGGAAGAGTTCCTGATAGAAGGTTAGGTGTGCAGACTTTGGTCACTAAACATGCGGCATTGCTTAATGACCGCGAGAAATTGATTAAAGCGCATATCCGACCAAGGACGAAGTCAGCCATAGTGCGGCCATTGGACCGCGGATAGGTGTATGTCCTGAAGCGAAGGGAGCATGAGTAAAAAATGAAAAATAGAAAACTTTAAATAGGACAAAGGAATAAGAAAATAGTGAGGACGAACTTAACATAGGTGTTTAGGATTTAGTATTTCGTATTTAGGATTTCTGCCCACTTAGAGTCCGCCGAATATTGAGCAGTTACCTAAGAGGTGAGTGTGGGCAAAAACCATTCGTCCCTCGCTTTTTCATCCCTCATTATCCGCTCGAATGCCACCTTCACT
>JAYEII010000012.1:0-14956 GCA_034660015.1 Methanobacteriota archaeon
ACGAAATAGAACAGCGATTGCGTATTGTATTGGAGCTTTGAGACCCTGTGGAAGAGTCAAAAAAGGGAGACAAAAAGAGGGAAATGCCAGATTTGGAGGAGATGCACGAGAAAGACCTGTATCCCGCGGTGCAAACATTTTTGAAGCTCCAAAAGAATTGCCTTTCGGAATACGTTGGAACTGAACTATCCTTAAAGAGAGGAGAAAAGAGCTTACGAGCAGAAGGGGTTTGGAGTGTTAAATTAACGTGAAAAGACCAAAAAGGATAAGATAAAACTCAATTAGCCGAGGCACGAGCTAAAAATACAAATGCGAACAATAGACTGGGATAAGGAAAAAGATTCGGTAAAGCTAATAGACCAGACGTTACTGCCCGCAGAATACGAGATAGTCGAATGCAAGACATTAGAGCAGTTGATAGATGCGATAAAGAGATTAAAGGTGCGGGGTGCACCCGCACTGGGCGCTGCAGGTGCGTTCGGCGTTGTTTTAGCTTGCATACGCGGGAACAGTAAGAAAGATATAGAAGATGAAGTTGACAAACTCAGAAACGCGAGACCTACTGCGGTCAATCTCTCCTATGGCGTCGATAGAGCGTTAAATGCTGCACGGCTTGGAACGACTACGCAGGAGATGAAAACGTATGCGTTGGAAGAAGCGCAAAGAATAGCAGACGAAGACGTTGCGGTGAACAAAAAAATAGGAGATTATGGAAGCGAACTTCTGGAAGATGGCGATGTCGTGTTAACGCATTGCAACGCAGGTCGTTTAGCATGCGTTGATTGGGGAACTGCGCTGGGCGTAATAAGAACTGCGATAGAGAAAGGCAAGAGAATAGAAGTAATAGCGTGCGAGACGCGACCTTTGAATCAGGGTTCGAGGATAACGACCTGGGAACTGCTACAAGACGAAATCCCGGTTACGTTGATTGCGGATAGTATGAGTGCAGCCGTGATGCGAGAAGGTAAAGTGAATAAGGCAATAGTAGGAGCCGACCGCGTGGTTAAGGAAGGAGTAATAAACAAAATAGGGACTTATATGCATGCAGTGGTAGCGAAAGAGCACAAGATACCTTTTTACGTTGCCGCTCCACTCTCCAGTTTCGACATGAAAAGGAGTTACAAGGAGGTTGAGATAGAGGAACGGAGTCCCGAGGAGTTGATATTTTTCGAGGGGAAGCAAATTGCGCCGCTTGAAGTGAAGGTTTACAATCCCGCGTTCGACTTCACTCCTTTTGAGTTGATAGCGGCGGTAATTACGGAGGAAGGGGTTTATCGTCATTTGACACAACAGGTGTCAGGTTTTAGGTGTCAGGGCTGTCAAACGGATTAGAAGCTTGGTTTTATTTTCAGATGAAATGAGTATGATTTAATATGTCTAAAGGCACTGTCGAATTTTCTAGTGAAATCACTATATCCTTAAATTTTACCGCAGAGCACACGGAGAACGCAGAGGCATAAATTATAGACACAGATTAACGCTTGTGGGCTCTGCCCACATCACCGCAAGCCCTGAAAGGGCTTAATTAACACAGATAGATGTTAAAAATCAACAATGTTAAACTTAAATAAGTCTGCGTAAATCAGTGTAAATCTGTGTCAGAAAACCTGAGTAAGCAAGAATTGAAACAGTCCTAAAACTCTGCGTACTCTGCGCTCTCCGCGGTGGATAAATCACTTGATTTTTAGATAGTGCCATGTCTAAACCTCTAAACCGCCAAACCGCTAAGCAATTGCTCATTACATTTGTGGCACAATATGCACGCCAACAATCATCGGATACGCACCATATTCCAGCCTATCAATGCCGTAATCCGTATAAGTAAGACCAACAGCGAGATAAGTATCGTTTTTCCTTAAATACCGGAGCATTCTCAGCCCGTAAGTCCAGCGATGCTTTTTCTTTAGCTCGTTCCATGTTTTGTAGAACTCATCACACCTGCACGACCATCTCCGGTAGGTTCTGCCTGAGGAATCCTTGAAGTTAAGACGGATGTACTGTTCATAGCCTTTGCTTTTTCCCGCTTTCTTTCCCGCGGGCTCTTCATAGACATGCAAAATGCGTGGTTTTATCAATCCAAGGCTCCTGCCTCTTTTGAATACTTCATCTACCGAACCATCAACGTTTCGCTCTAAGAAATCTCTTTTCTCTCCTTCGCTTAGCTCTCTTTCCACGCCATTGGCATAAACAAAAAACCTGTCCTCCTTTCGTGGTCGCCTGCCTCTCCACGCATCAACGTATATTTTTGAGATGCAGAGGTTTTTGAAATTTACTCCTCCAGCTCCCTCTCCAGCACAAAAAACATCGTGTTCATAAACGCCTTGTGGTCTTATCCATTCACCGTTATCGTCTATACCTGCGATGCAGACCTGCCCGTGCTCAGGTCTTGCAACTGCCAGTACGGTAAGACGCTGCGCGGGTGCGTGATTTAACGGGGTGATATTCGCACTAATCCCAGTTATTCGCGTGTATTTCCCTGCATTTACTCTTTTCCCGCTTCCTGCTCGAGCTACATCAGGAACACGTGCGTTTTCTATCCTCAGCACGTCGCCTGCTTTTATATCGCCATGAATAACGAGCTCTGCCTTTTCATCCCAGCACGATACTCTCTTGTAATCGAATTCATCCGCTATTATGAGGTCAACGACTTTTTTGGTTTCGTCACCAACTTCCACTTCTCTAAGTAGTAGAATTCGAAGTACTTTTCCGGTTATGGTTACCATTGCCGAAGCACCTGTTTTAATTATGAAATTAATTGGTTTGGTTATATCTCTTTAGAATAAAAGGCAATTCCGTCATTATTCCATCCCTGTTTTAAATGACGATAGATGGCAAATCGTTTTGTTATGGCATTTATCCTTGTATATAAAGTATAGCTTCCTTCTATTTAAGACACAGATTTACACGGCACGGACTTATTTAGGTTGGACATTGTTGATTTTAACCACAGATTACGCAAATTTTGCACTTTGCAGTTTGTTTTGTCTGTGTTAATCTGTGTCTATAATTTATTTTCTTTGCTTTCTTCTAATCCACTTCTTTTAGCGCTGCGGTAAAAATATATATTATACTTCCATGAGATTATTTTATATGCAAATAAAGAAAAGAGGTGAGCGAAATGGCAGTAGCGTTTGAAGAAGCGGCAAAAATACTTGAGATGAAAAAAGAGAAACTTGCGGAAGAAGGGTTGAAAGCGTATTCACGAGAGCGACTTCGTGAGTTAAGGGTGGAAATTACTGCGATTTATCTAAGATACGGAGTGTCCTCTCTTGAGGAATTCGATGGTAAGATTAATAAAGGAGAATTAAGGGAGAGCGATACTTTTGATGATTTCACGAGGCTTGATTATCTGGAGAGTGAGGAGGAGAAGCTGAGAAGAATCGTGGAGGAATTGATGTAAAGTGATTTATAGTGAACTGGCTGATATTGCAGAGAAAGAGTTTCCCGATGTTGTTCTTCACGTGGAAATTATTGCAGGAAAACTGCGTTTACACATCGTGGATGAAAGCTATCTGGACATTTGGTTCTCCAAGAAGATAAAAGGAAGGTTTGCATATCACTGGGAAAGGAGACGAATTGATGGCAGGGTTTATAGGTACGATAATCGCCCTCACGAAGAATTAAAGCACATGAGTGGTTTTCCTAAACACTTCCACAATGGAAGTGATGAGAATATACGAGAAAGTGAGTTCAGTGAAGATCCGAAAGAGGTTTTGAAAGAGTTCTTACGATTCATTAGGGTGAAAATAAAAAAACTTTAGAGAAAAAGTTTTATGTCTGTCCCCGCAAAACACAAAAAAGGTGCAAAGAAGCATTACAAATGTGCTATAATCACGATAAGCACCTCTAAATACAGGAATAAAGAAAAAGGTGCAGCGGACATCGGCGACCTATCAGGCGAAATAGCGAAAGAGCTCGTGACGAAGAACGGGCATGAGGTGGTTTTTCACGACATATTACCCGACAAAGAAGATAAAATATACGAAGGTATAACAAAAGCTCTGGATACCGGTGCCGATTTCATTGTCACCTCCGGCGGCACGGGCTTGACAAAAAACGACATCACGATAGAGGTTGTATCCGAGTTTGCAGATAAGATAATACCGGGATTTGGCGAACTCTTCAGGTTGAAAAGTTACGAAGAAATAGGCACCGCAGCGATTTTGAGCCGTGCTTTTGCAGGTGCGGTAAACGGAAAAGTGATTTTTTGCCTTCCCGGCTCGCCTGATGCGGTCGGATTGGCATTAGAGCAGATAATCATGCCGGAGATAGCGCATATAATGAAACATGTGAGAGAATAAATATCCCAGATTTAAGAGGGTACAATCTAAAAATCAAGTGATGTATCACCGCGGAGAGCGCAGAGACCACAGAGTTTTAGACGGTTTTAATCGTTGCTCGTTTTTTCTGATGCCTCCGCGTGCTTCGCGTACTCTGCGGTAAAAAATAAAATAAAATTAAATGGGGTCGGTGCGATTTGAACGCACGATCGGCGAGTCTGGAGCCCGCTGCCCTTCCGGACTAGGCCACGACCCCTACGTTCTATATCCTGTATTTATAAAATAATATCTCGTTATAAAATATTAATAAATGTTCTTTATCCTCGTTCTCGCTTCTTTCACCGCATTGCTCAATATCTCTGTCGTTTCGTCCATCGTGCGTCTATCTACCGGGTAGGGCACGCCGTCCTTCCCGCCGAAGGCAAACGAAAACTTAACAGGGTCCCGCCAGCTCGCGGGTTCACCGTAAATCAACTCAGAGACAAGCGCTAAAGCGCGCACGGTCGCAGGTCCAACCCCACGTATGTACAAGAACTGCTCGTAATTCTCCGGCTGGGTATCGTATGCCGCACGAAGCGCATCCCAGTTCACTCGCCTCGGCAACCGGTACACCAATTCCCGCGACCTCTCGTCCTCAACTTTTGCCGCAGCGTCTGAACTCAAAACGTTATCGAAATTGAAAAGCGTCCTTTGTCCTTTCTCTATTATTCTTCTTCTTCTGCCGCCGCCAAGCGATTTATAAAGTCGCTCTAATTCACCGGGTGCCGTCTTAGCAAGGTCAACGGACATTCCCCTGCAACCCCTGCTCTTCTTTGCCGTCAAGTCCAGCACGTTCTCGTGCAGCACGCCGACAATCCCCTGGTGTGGCTCTTCATCATACCTTTCCACCGAAGAAGAGAGCCAATGGTACCTTCTTGCATACCTGTTGCGGGGATTCATTCCCTGCTGAATCACTGCCCATTCTCCCTTCTCTGAGATGACCATCGAATGATGGTAGAGCTGGTAGTTATCCTGGACGCAGGCGTTATCCACCTTTGCAGATATTCTGCTTGCGTATTTTAACTCTTCTATCTTCCTATCACCCAGTTTCAGCTTCTCGGCTATCAAATCAATATCCGACAACGTATTCCTTGAGGCTTTTCCCTTTCCCCCGGCAATACCAATACCAAACTCTTCCGGGTCTATAACGGATTTCAAAACGCCGCACACGACGGTCGTGGTCCCGCTGCTGTGCCAGTCATAAGCCAACGCGCACGATAGTGATTGAAACCAGAGCGGGTCCGCTAATTTCTTTATCGCTCCATCCACGCCATATTCATCTATTATCGTCTTGAACATAGCATGAGCCAAGCTCTTCATCCGTTTTACCAGCCAATAGGGTGCTGTTCCACCATGAAGCGGTAAATCCACCACGCCCGACTTGTTCATGCTCGATTCAAACCAAACCTCTTCCTTTTTTACCTGCTGATGTCTTCCCTCTGAAAACTCGCCCCTTATGCTTTCGACTGCAAATCCAGTTAAGGTTCTCGTCTCTCGCTATCACGGGATTCGCAGGCTCGACAAAGATTATTTCATACCATTTCCTTTTCCCGTCCTCGGCTACCCAATAAGAATTAAGAACCTCCATATTTGGATATTTTCTCGCCGCTCGTTCCTCGGCAATCCGCTGTAAGCTCTTTCCCGGCGTTATTTTGTGCACGCCCATTCGTTTTGGTCTTCTTCCGTGTTTTGGTCTTGTCTTCCTTCTTCCGCCCCGCCGTACCTTTGCCCTCACCACGATAATGCCCTGTTTCGCTTTATACCCTAAAGAGCGTGCACGGTCCAACCGCGTCGGCCTTTCTATCCGTACAACCGCGGGTTCTCGCCTCCAGCCCATCAATCTACTTTGCCTGAGTTCGCCCACGTAAGAAGCGCCTGGTCTCTTCCACGCATCGCTTATGAATCCATATAAGGACTTAGCCATTTTCGTTTCTCCTTGAAATTAATTACCTGTTACAATGAGAATAAATAAATATAGTAAGAAAAATAAATAAAGTATATGTTATCTCTTTATTCTATCCAAAGCATTTTTAAATTATAAAATACGAATAATAGCAAGTATAAGCAAGTAGCGCAGTAAAAAGAAAAGGAGAGAGTGATAGACATGGTGGATAGGCTTAAGCCGTTGGACATATTAAACAAATCGTTAAAGTCCCCGGTTATAGTGAAAATAAGAGGAGGCAGAGAATTTCGAGGTGTATTAGACGGATACGACCTGCACATGAACCTGGTATTACGCGATGCAGAAGAGTTGGATAGCGACGCCTCAGTCAAGAACATTATGGGCGAAATTCTGGTGAGGGGCGATAACGTGGTGTACGTCTCGCCAACCGTACAGAAGGAGACGGAAAAAGACAAGGGGAAGGAGAAAGGTAGGGGTAAGGGTAAGGGCAGAAGCGAGGCTAAAGAAACAGGAGAAAAAGGGACATGGTAAAAGGCACGGCTTCTTTTGGCAAAAGGCAGAAGAGGTCGCACATAATATGCCGCAGATGCGGTAGTCGCTCTTTTAGTCTGCATGCGAAGTACTGCGTGGCATGCGGGTTTGGAAGATCAAAGAAAATGAGGAAGGTATATGGCTGGAAGAAAAAGAAGCCATGAATCGAAAAAGAAGAGCTACAGACTCAAGGCGGCCGAGGTAGCTTAGCGGACAAAAGCGCCGGCCTTGAGAGCCGGTGTCCCTTTATCGGGACACAAGGGTTCAAATCCCTTCCTCGGCGTTTAATTTAACAACAAAATGGAAGAATACAAATACGAGGATTTATTGGACAGAGTCTTGAAGCAACTGCCGAGTACAACGACTGCGGAATCGCGTTTTGTTATTCCCGAGCTAAGGGTGTTTATAGAGGGAAAGACCACGATATTCGATAATTTTGATGCTGTTTGTGGCTATATAAATCGTGAGGCAGAACACGTGATAAAATTCCTGCTGAACGAATTGGGCACAGCAGGCAAGGTAGAAGGGAACAGGGTAATTTTCCAGGGTCGATTTTCGAAAGGGGACGTAGAGCGTCAACTTATGCGATACATGAATGAATACGTGCTATGTGGCGAGTGCAAAAAGCCAGACACGCATATTATAAAAATGGACCGCGTGTGGGTGCTGAAATGTGATGCGTGCGGTGCGATTCGCCCCATTATGAAAAGAAAAAGAGGGAAGTAGAATGGTTGTGAGGTCAATTAGCGGTTTAGCGGCTTAGAGGTTTAGCGGGTTAGATAACCGAAAAAGGAAACCGCCAATCCGTTTGACAGCCCTGAAACCTAAAACCTGATATCTGTTTAGTCTTGTAAAATCCAGTGGTTTTCTATGGTTCTACTTCTATCCCTAAAATCCTTTTTGCACCGTAAAAGACATCCCTTGCAATTTCTGCACATCCTATCGCGGCACTATACATAGTTATCGTTACTGCTTCGCTGTTTATGTCCAAGAGCTGGTCTATCCTCTGTTTTATTTCCTCTCTCTCACCCACAGACCCCGTTAGGAAGATTTTATACTCTCTTGCATCTACGCCGTAATCACGCATGAGAACACGCATCGCTGCAATTTCCATCGCGGCAAACAAAGAAAGCGCATCCATAGCCAAATCCTCGTTTCCAGCGCTTGCGTTCGTCCAGTTCTTACGCAAGACCCCGGAATTTGAAAATGCTTCGTTTGCCGTTATCCGCCCCTCGTCGATTTCTCTTAACCTCCGTAGGTCAATTGGACCTTGATACAATCCAGGCGAGCCCAAACACGCATCTATTGCACCTACTATTTTTCCCTTCGCTACCGACATCGTAACGGTGTTAGAGCTGATGTCAGCGAAAATGAAGTTCTCAAATCCTTTTTTATATATGTGGTATGCAACGCCCACCTTTTCCGGGCTTGCGCAATGCGAGAAGAACTTCATTCTGCGGTCTATTGTTTCGCTACCCGCATGAATCCCCGGTATCATTACCGTGGGTATGCCTGCGTTCTTTATTGCGTCAAACACCTTTGTCCCGCCGCCAACTTTTGCACCCGCGCCTTCTTCACTCGTCACGCCACGATTTCGCACCTTGTTAATGTCTTTTATCGTGGAAAAGCCATCGCCCATCGAATACGTCAGCGCAACCAGTTTTATTTCCTCTGTTTTTAGCTCTAACCCCCCCTCTATCTCTCTTATAATCTCCTCAGTATCAATCTCCGCTGCTTTCTTTCTTGACAGCTCAAAAACAGACGCTCTGCCTGATTTTCCTTCATCCAACACGGCAAATCGTATTCTAACAGTCCCGTGGTCTATTCCTACGAACATAAACCTTTCTTTTAAAAAGAAAGTTAACTTTACCAAAGAAATATTTAAAGTCATTCCAATAATAAATTGCAAACCACGAGATTTCACAAGATTAGCACAAGACCAGAAATCAGAGAGAAGAAAAACGATTCCTGCTATTTGATCTGAATTGCTTTTTCTTGTGAAAATCTGTGTAATCTTGTGGTTAATAATTTCCGTAATGACTATATTTTCTTCTTGCTTTCCCTCTTTACTTCCACCAATTTCAACCCGCGCTCTTTCAACATTTTATCGTTACCCTGTGCATCGTCAATCACACCCAGAATTGTACATCTATCCCCTTCTTTTAGTCCTGTTGGATGGCATAAATCGCCTTCTTCACAATCCGCGACAGCGGGTTTGAAAACAATCTTAGCGCCTTTTAAAGCATGTTTCGCATCTATTGCCACTTTTAACGGCGGTTCTGTTACTTCTACCACACGCACACCGTCTTCATGAATGTAACAATCGTGCTTTATTTCATCTCTTACGTGCTCTATCCTGTACCTTCTCCCAACCTCAAGGTTCGCACAGGATTTCTTTAATTTACACGCTTCACATTTCTCGGGAAGCCCTAAAAATATGAACTCATCGCCTGCTTTCGCCAACTTTGCGCCGACCAGTGTCACTCTCTTTTCTTTATCCGCTTCTCTTTCTGCTTCTGCGTCTCCTTTTAACCTATCCCATAACCCTTCCATCTTATCCTATTACCCCCGTAACCGCAGCAAGCCTTTCTGCTGCTTCATAAGTAAGTCCGGAATCGCCCAGTATTGTGTATCTGCTCGGATTTATCTTGTGGGCTAAGGTTAGTGCTTCTATTATATGCTCCTCCTTTATGCCCAAATCCTTTGCAGTTGTAGGGGCACCTATCTCTTTCAGCACTGCTCGGACTCGCTGCCAGTTCTCTCCATGTAGGTGTGTCATCATTATGGTTCCAACACCACATTGCTCGCCGTGCAACGCGGGTTTTTCTGCTATCATGTCCAAAGCATGACTGAACTTGTGTTCAGAACCAGAAGCAGGAGTCGAGGAACCCGCAATGCTTATTGCAACACCGCTGGATACCAACGCTTTTACCACTATCCATGCGGATTGTTCATCTTTTTGCTTTATTTCCGTGACGTTCTCCATTATCATATTCGCAGTCATTTCGGAAAGAGCAGCCGCATAACTGCTGAACTCCGCGTTTCGTAACCTCTGTGCAAGTCGCCAATCGCGTATCGCGGTATAGTTGGCGAGAAGGTCGCCGCAGCCTGCCGCGGTAAACCTGTAAGGTGCTGAAGATATTATCTTTGTGTCCGCGACAACAGCGAGAGGTGCTTGCGCCTGTATAGAAACCGTGTTGCCTTTGTCTTTATCCTTCATTGATGCCCTTGGTGACACTATCCCATCGTGAGAGGCGATGGTGGGTACCGAAATAAAAGGAATACCGAGTTCAAAAGAGGCTATCTTCGCCGTATCAATGACGCTCCCGCCACCAACACCGAGTATGAACTTCGCTTTTTTCGCGCTCGATACGTTCTTCACGTGCTCCAGGCTTTCTACGCTTATAGACGGCACTTCCTCTAAGTTGACTTCGTATCCTGCTTCTCTCAGGATTTCAAGCACCCTTTCTCCCGCTATCTTTTTTGTGTGGTGCACCCCTGTAACGATAACCGCCTCTTTTCCCATTCCCAGGTGCTTGCACACCCTGCTGGTTTCCTCTAAGACGCCGTGACCAATTAAAACGTCTCTCGGCAATTGCATCCATTTCACTTTTTCAAATGTTTCCATTATTTGGCTCCACGATAGCTATATTTAAGTATAAGCGACAAATAAATCTTTTCTTTTCTCTTATTTTGCTTTTTTCAATTTTCCATTTGCATTTTGCAATTATATGATTACTCCTCCACCACCTTCAACATCCCAACCTCGGGCTCATAACATCTCCCTTCAACAATAAGCTCGTCAATTACTTCTTCTGTCCATTCTTCCATCAATCCCCTCTTCTTTAGCTCCTCCGTCAACTTTATACGTTCCACACTGCTCTTCCCCGATACTCCTGGCTCTAATATATCTAAAACCATTTCCTTTGCCGTTTTACCATGATGCTGCCACACGTCCTTTACGGCATCTATTGCCCTGCCCTGCCAGTAATTCAGTTTATCATCATCAATCGCATAGTGCTCCATCGCTTGCTTCGCTTGCTTCCACGTGCTTTCAGAAAGCTCTTTTCCCTGTTTCTCTGGTAACGCTTTTCGAAGCAGTTCTATCCGCTCCATTGTCCTCCTTCCCGTGTTTATTATCCAATTAGTTCTCACGTTTTCATCTACCGCTCCTGCTTCTTCAACCAATGTTAGAACACCTTTACCTTTGCCTTTGTTTTTCTCTGCATGCGCATGCGCACGCAGACGTGGACGCAGATAAGCGACAAAAGCCAGGTATTCTTTTGGTTTCAAATCGAGAAGAGCTTTATCGGTGTAAATGTCGAAAGTAGCCGTAGGGTCGCTTATTTTTATTTTCGTTATATTCCCTCTCTTTTCTACTTCTTTTATCTCACCAACCCCAAAGAGCCTACTACATCTTGCGCACGTAGGAGTAACGAGGTAGGTCTCTCCGTGCTCTTCTACGAAGCAGTCACTTTTCAATAGCTCATCAAAAAAGACCCTGCAGGTGGGAGCGGGAGCAGACTTCAGGTTTGGGTTTTGCATTTTGCTTGGTTTTTGTATATAAAGTGTAGTTTCCTTCTATTTAAGACGCGGATTTACACGGATTTACACGGCAGGGACTTATTTAAGTTTAACATTGCTAATTTTTATCGTCTATCTATGTTAATTAAGCCCTTTCCGGGCTTGCGGGGACGTGGGCAGAGCCCACGAGCGTTAATCTGCGTCAATAATCTATTTTCTTGCTCCTACTATGCATCTTAACACAAATTAAAAAATTATGATACCACCATATCCAACGACACTGGACATATCGCCAGTGATGTCACCACTCGTTGCGTATTTTACCAATTCACCTTGCGTTGCACCGAGTTTTTTCGCTGCATGCATCATCGCTGCTATTGGACCAGCACCACATGCTGACGAGTTTCGTTCATATATTCTGTTGTAGAATTTCCCAATGTCCAACTCCGTTATCGCTTTTATCACGTATTCATCCTTCTCCCGCGCTATTCTGTCTGGCTCGTAATGCGTGAAATCCGAAGATGCAATCACGACTATTTTTTTATCGAATTGGGCAATCGTGTTGGCAAGGTCTTCCCCCACCTCTCTCGCTGTTTCCTCGTCGCTTAAACCCATACAGATGGGCACGAGCCGAAAAGGTTTATCGCGGAGGAATTGAAGAAAAGGAAGCTGAACCTCTATGGAATGCTCGTATCTATGCGCGGTCTCATCCAGGTCAATAATCCGTTTTGGCAGTGCATCCACAAAGGATCTGTCCACTTCCACTTCGCCTAAGGGTGTCGCCCACGTATCTGCTGAAACAGCGACAAGCGAACCTATACCATGATGATTGGGGCCCAGAATGACAAATGTATCCACATCCGCTATCGGAAGTTTTGCATAGACGTTCGCTGCTACGCCGCCTGAATACATATACCCTGCATGAGGAACCACAGCTCCAAGAACATTTCCTTTTTCTTCTCTCTTTACACCAGAAAAGCAATCCTGCAGCTGGGTTTCCAAACTCGTTCTTTCTCCTTCATAAAAAGCACCTGCAACTGCCGCTCTTCTCATTGTCACTCTTATTTTATTATATTATATCTCGGATTCAAAAGCATCCACATCATAATTGAACGTAAATTCCCCTTTACTACCACCTCTACGATGTCTTTCTCGTAACAGCTCGCGTGCAAGCAGCCAATAAATAGTGGCAAGCGCTTTTCTTCCATGGTTATTCGTAGGAATAACAAAATCTACGTTTGCCGTGGAATTGTTTGTATCACAAAGTGCCACCAGCGGTATGCCGGTACTCACACCCTCCTGCAAAGCCTGCGCATCTGTCATTGGATCGGTCAAGACCAATACAAAAGGTTCTATGAAGTATTCGGATCCGGGATTCGTTAAAGTTCCAGGGATAAATCTCCCCGCTATTGCCTTCGCTCCCGTCACCTCGGCGAACATACTCACGGGATGGTGGCCATACTCCCTTGCGGATACAACCACGATAGAGGAAGGCTCGTAATTTGCTAAAAATCTCGCTGCTATTTTCAGCCTTGCATCCATAAGTTCTACATCTAACAAATACAGCCCATCTGGTCTTGTCTGGTAAATGAATCGCATCATATCGCCTGTCTTTTGCTGCGTTCCTATGTGGACCCCGCTTGCTAAGTAATCAGGACCGGGTATTAACATAGCCTGCTCTTCCTTCCTTACACCTTCCTCTTCAGTTTCCTTTTCCCTCTCTTGCGCCATATTTTTCTGTCTTCTCTATTTTTGTATTGTATATAGTTAAAGTATCTTCCTTCTATTTTTTATCTGGTTCATTGTATATATATCTAAATATGGTGGGTGAAGAGGAAAAAGAAGCAGTAAAGCAATATATAGCGGATTTGAGGGAGAAGATACATTATCACAATTACCGATATTATGTGCTGGACGAGCCAGAGATATCAGATGCCGAATATGATAGACTTTTTAAGGAGTTAGAGGAGTTCGAAAGCAAATATCCCAAATTAGTGACGCCCGATTCACCAACGCAAAGAGTGGGAGCGAAACCGCTGGAGGCGTTCGGCACGTATAAGCACAGCATCCCTCTGCTGAGTTTGAATAGTGTTTCTGAGGAGGGAGAGGTAAGGGATTTTGATGAACGTGTGAGGAAGTTTCTTGGAGAAGCGGGTGGCGTGGCAGCGATAGAATATGTGGTGGAGCCGAAGATAGACGGGCTGGCGATGGAACTTATATACAAAAACGGAGTTCTTTCCGTCGGAAGCACCAGAGGTGACGGAGAAACAGGAGAGGAAATTACACAGAATCTGAGAACGATAAAGACAATACCGCTGCGCATTTTTTCTGATGCTGCTTCTGCTTCGGGTGTTCCCTTATCCCTGCTGGAAGTAAGAGGGGAAGTTTTCATCCCGGTGGGTAAATTCAAAGACCTGAATACGGCGTTGGGAGAAAAGGGGGCGAGGATGTTTGCAAACCCGCGAAATGCGGCTGCTGGTTCGGTAAGACAACTTGACCCGCGAGTTACCGCTTCCCGACCCCTTGATTTCTTTGCCTATGGTGTCGGTAGAGCAGAAGGGAAGGAGTTCTCAACGCAGTGGGAAGTGCTGGCGTATTTACGAAGAATAGGGTTTAAGATAAGCCCTTTAATACGGCGATTTGAGACTATCCAGGACGTCATTAGATACCACGAAGAAGTGAAGGAGAAGAGAGATGAACTGGATTATGAGATTGACGGGATAGTGGTGAAGGTAAACAGCATAAAGCAGCAAGAACGGCTGGGTGCGATTTCGAGAAGCCCGCGATGGGCACTTGCATACAAGTTTCCCGCGAGAGAGGAGTTCACGCGTGTGGAAGATATAGTTGTGCAGGTGGGGCGAACAGGGGCATTAACTCCTGTTGCGGTATTAGAGCCCGTGCCAATAGGGGGGGCGACAATACACAGGGCAACATTGCATAATGAAGATGAGTTGAGGAGGAAGGACGTGCGGATTGGCGATACGGTGGTGGTGGAAAGGGCAGGGGACGTCATACCTGAGGTTGTAAGCGTGATAAAGTCGAAGCGCACGGGAACGGAGAAAGCATTCAAGATGCCCGATAGATGCCCGGTGTGCGGTGCGGAAGTGATAAAAGAGGGCCCGATCAGGCGGTGCATTGGGGTTTCGTGCGAGGCGCAGTTAAAAGAACGGATAGAGCATTTCGCTTCGCTTCGCGCGCTCGACATAGAAGGACTGGGAGAGAAAGTAATAGAACAGTTAGTAGATAGAAAAATGGTTTCCGATGCAGCGGATTTGTTTTTCTTAACGAAAAGCGACCTTTTGAAGCTGGAACGGATGGGTGGCAAATCAGCACAGAAGATATTGGATGCTCTCGAAAAGAGCAAACACACTACGCTTTCCCGGCTCATTCATGCCCTGGGTATAAGACACGTGGGAGACCATACAGCATCTTTGCTCGCAGATAATTTCCGCGATCTGGATGCGTTACGAAATGCAAGTTATGGTGATTTGGTGAGCATACCGGAGATAGGGCCGGAAGTAGCGAGCAGCATTCTGTTCTTCTTCGAGCAGGGGAGCACGAGGGAATTGTTAGCGAAGTTGGAAAGGGCGGGAGTAAGTTATGAAAAAAGGGAAGTAGGGGTAGCAGAGGAGGCAGTGAGAGAGGTTCTGGAAGGAAAGACATTTGTGTTCACCGGGCG
>JAYEII010000013.1:0-48751 GCA_034660015.1 Methanobacteriota archaeon
CGTTTCTCATCCATTGGATGTGAAAAAAATATAAAAATGTGATTGTTTAAGATTGAAAGTTATATGCTCTCGGCGTGTTAGCATCGCCAACTTTGGTTTTGTGCTGTCTTTAAGTTTACGGGAATGCCCCTCCACCATACCACCACAGAAGAGGAATATACGAACCTATAATCCCAAAAATGCTTCCGAGTATCGCACCAATTTTCCATTTTTTCATTGCATCATCTCTTAACTTTACCTTCTCTCTCCTTCCTTAATTTTGGCATCAACTTCGTTTTGACCAGCCACCCGAACCCAACCAGAATTAATATCGGCAATGCGTAGCCAACGAGGATTATCAACCCTCGTATCGCCGACACAAACCCTCCGAACGCAGAACGAAGAGCATCCCTTATCCCCCAGCTATGCGTTATCGGCTCCGGCTCATACAACGAAACCGAAATCGTGGCAAGCTCGACACGGTTCTCGAGATACTTTATCCGCCCGGTAAGCCGTTCGATTTCGGTTCGCACTCGCCATATTTCGCGTTCAACCTCAAGAACTTCCTTTGTATTATTAGCCATGTCCAGAATCTCCAGTAACCTCTGCTCCTGTCGCTCGGAATTGTTAAGTCTCGCCGTCAAATCAATATATTCTTCCGTAACGTCTTCCCCTGATGTGCTTTTTGATTTTACATCGCCGAGATGCTCTATCTCAGCAATAACCACGAGAAACGTATCCGTTGGTACCCTGATAATAATATCCCCTCTCTTACGTCCTGTACCTGTGACATGCATATGCGAATCGGAAATAAACCCATTTGACCGTTCTACAATACCAATAACTGCCTCAGAGCTCGATTGGAAGTCTTTTACTTCGATGCACAATGAAGCACGTTGAATTATCTTTCTCTCGGTATCTGTACCGGTATATCGTGATTCTGACATTCCAACTGACACTGTTTTTTCCGCATATTCTCTTGACATTGCTGCTTCTGGCGCGGCCCGCGGTACGGGCGTGGGCATTGGCATTGGCATTGGAGGCTCTGGTGGTAGTGCGAATCCGCCACCTTCGCCCATTGGATACCCTTTCTGTTGTGAATAATCGGTCGGTCCTGCTAAATACGGCAATGTAGAGACCAGAAAACCTGCTGAAGCTGCTAATATACAAAGCACAACGACAACCACTACTTTGGTGTGTTTTTCCATTTTTGTTTTATCTCGAAAATACCCTGTGGCTTGCCACAGGGTTGCAGCCGTAGCGGTTGGTGTATGGACATTGATACCCTGCGGCTTGCCGCAGGGTTCTTCATTACCTGAAACTCCAGTTTGTTTTTTACCCTTTATAAGCTTTTCGATAGCTACGAATCAAGCTGTAGTTATCATCATTCATACCTCAACGCCTCAAGAGGTCTCATCCTTGCAGCCTTATAAGCCGGGTAAATCCCTGACACGATTCCAACGGCGAGTGCAACACCCAATCCAATGAATACCCATTCTATTGGTGTAACCGGAGGAGGCAAAGGCAAATTGATCATGGGAATTAACCTGCAAAAGCCAACACCAAGAGCAACACCAAAAGCTCCACCAATCAATCCAAGCATGCCTGACTCAACCAAGAATACCATCAAAACATCGAACCTCGTTGCACCAACCGCTTTCATCAGCCCCACCTCCCTCGTGCGTTCTGTCACGGTTACGAGCATAATGTTCATTATCCCGATAGACCCGACCAATAACGAAATAAAGGCGATAGCAAGTAGTATGCTGTTCAAAAAGCCCGTTGATTTTTGTATCATCTCTAAGATCTCTTTCTGTTTCATGATAGTATATGGCGGCTCAATTGTCGAAATTTTCATGACACCAAGAAGGCGGTCCAAACGGTCTTCTATATCCTCTGTAACCTCATCCACTTTGTCCATGCTCTCAGCGGAGGCAAAAATAGCATAGCCACTTTTATCCAGCATTTCGCTCAGCGTTGATTCCGGAATAAATATCTGCTCGTCTGGATGAAAGCTATACTGCATACCCATAGGGAGAGCGGATGAGTCTTTTATTATTCCCTTTACCAGGAATGTCTCAGTGCACTCCTCGCCGTTTGAGCGCGTTACCGTGATCTCGATCGGACTGCGAACAGATATATTTCTGCTGAATATATCCCTATTATGTGCGACATCGTATCCAAGCACTGCGGCATAAGTGTCCTGGTCTGAGAGGAAATCACCTTCTTCTAATTCCAGGTTGCAAACCTGCTGATACTCTTTGGTAACACCAGATACCATCAACCGCTTTGTTTCCGACATAAATCTTACCCTTTCGTATTTCCATCTGTTTACATATGGAGATGCTTCTACTACGCCTGGAGTACCCCTTACAGCATCCAGCTCTCTGTCATTCAGTGCGCCTTCTTCCTGAGGAATAATCATGATAAGGTTTGACCCCATACCCGCAACTGCTTCTTCCCAATATACCTGAAAGCCCGTTCCAATCGAGACATTTGCGATTACGGCTGCCACCGCTATCAGTATGCCAAGCGAGGTCAAAAAAGACCTCGCCTTCGAACTCCCGATGCTTTCAAATGCGGTAATAAAAGGCTCTATCGGATCCATTTACACCTCCCTCTTTCGTCTCCTGATGTAAAGAACTGTCCCAAGTGCAATAATTACGAGGATTACAACGATTGGAATAATGAATCCTCCAGAAAGTGATGTGCTTGTTTTTGCTGCATCCATCGCTGCCGCATTCAATGTGAGTGTACAGACATCCGATTCCTGGTAGCCATTTGCATCCTTGTAGATTACCTTGAAAACGAGATTATTTACGCCGGTTTTCATGTTTGACGTATCAATCTTAAATTGTGCCGTGTATAGGTCGCCCGGTCTCATATTGCCTATGTAATATTCTGATGGCTGATATAGCAGTTCTTCCGTCATTGGAACGACAATGGCAGACTTTGCCTCGTCTGACCGCGTGTTCACGGTGTCCAACTCTATCTCTACCATTTCGCCTATTATTATAGACGACGGGAACTTTGATGCGATCAATCTCACACCATAACCATGCACGACCTCTATCGGTATCTTACAATAGGATTCGTGATTATTGTCTCCATTTTTGTATTCGACCTTAAATTCTATCTCATTTTCACCTTGGTCGAAAGAATCACCAATAGCGATGTCAAAGCTTGCATTTACCAATTCATCCGGCTCCATCGTGCCGATAGGGAATTCTGAAGGTGAAAACTTCACGCCTTTCGTCATCGGAACGAGCCTGACAGCCTCAATTTTATTCTGTCTCGTATTAAACACCGTCAAACCGACCGTAGTAATTTCTCCCATTGTGACAGAAGAGGGCGCATCGGCAGATATTTTCACGTCTGAAGAGGCGACTTTCACAGGAATTGGGAATCTCACATTTTCGCCCTTCTCCACTTCTATGCATACTTCAGGGAAGTAAGTGCCATCACTGGTATGAGCGGCGGCTTTTATCGGTAAAGAGATTGTAATACTTTCACCGGGTCCTAAAGCCCCTATGTTGTAGTACTCTGAGCGTTGAACGCCTTCTCGCAACCATTCTATGTCCCTGCTTCTACTACTCAGCCGTATAGTTTCTATTTCTGCGCGTATCGTTGATGTTGCCGTAGTAGAAGATTCATAACTCGTAGTCTTCGTCGTCGTTGTCTCCGTCTCTGAGGACTGGGTGTCCCTATTTTGTATTGTTACCGTAATAGTGCCGGTATCACCGGGCATCAATACCTCTGGATACACGTTATAATCCGTTATCATCACCGTAGGTCTCGGCTCTGCAGCAGCCGGATAAAATAACATCGTAAAAAACATCAATGTGATTAAAACTGCTCTAATTCTCAATTATATCACCTCCTTCAATCTTTCCATCCTTCAACCTTATAATCTTCTGCGTATGCCTCGCGATGTCTTGATCGTGCGTAACCACGATTATAGTCTTTCCATCCTCATTCAGTTCATCGAATAGTCCCATTATCTCCTCTCCTGCTTTACTGTCGAGATTCCCGGTTGGTTCATCTGCTAAAAGTATGGTTGGATCGTTGATGAGTGCTCTTGCAATTGCCACACGCTGACATTGACCGCCAGATAATTCGTTTGGTCTATGACGTAATCTATCTCCAAGTCCAACTTTTTTAAGCAGTGCTTCTGCTTTTCGCTTTCTTTCCCTTCTTGATATATTTTGATACGTCATCGGGAGTTCGACGTTCTTTTGCGCGCTCGACCTCGGTATCAAGTTGAACGTTTGAAAGACGAAACCTATCTCCCTTCCCCTTAGATGCGCAAGCGCTCTATCTGATAAATCGCTTACTCTCTTCTCTTTTATATAAATCTCTCCTCTCGTTGGTCTATCCAAACACCCGATTATATACATCAACGTGGACTTTCCAGAGCCCGACGGTCCCATTATCGATACGAACTCACCCGTTTCTATCGAAAAACTCACTCCTCTTAACACCGGGACTTCCATCTTTCCCAATTTATACGTTTTTTCCATGTTTCTCACCTCAACGGTTTTCATGTTCTTCATCTTCTCCTTTTCCATCGTTCTATCACTCTCCTCTTATTATTTTGACATTCATCTGCAGATGTGCAAGGATTAGCTTGTAGAATCCTTTTGTTACGTAGAGCAGCACTACCAGGAGTACGTCGCCGATTATGTGGAGCCCTGCCACAACCATCCAGGTTGGGGTGTCGCCACTGAGTATGGACACACTTGTTGGATATACCAGCATCAGAAACGGCACTGCTATAAAGACCACAGCTACGATGTACGCTGCAAACAGCAGCTCTGCTGCTATAATTAGCGGTATCAAAACAAAAATCAGGTTGAATAATCCAAGACCCGCGACTGCGAGTGTTGCCCTAAAAATATTCTTTATACCCGGTTCTCTTTTAGCTCTGGTGATTGCGTATTCCGCCTTTATGGTTTTTGCGAGTGAAGCTGGGTCTCCAAGCGATTTTGCAATCCTTTCTTCTGTTCTGCCTTTTTCCAACCCAATGCTAAAGTGCTCTTCATAATCGCGCATAACCTCTTTTTTTTCATCCTTTGGGATGCCGGCCAACGCCTTATCCAATTTTTCCATAAATTCTTTCTTATTCATCTCCCCCACACTCCTCAATCAACTCATTAACACCTTTTGTCAGATCGTTCCAGTCTTTTAACAGGCTTTTTTTGTATTCTATCCCCTGATTGGTCATTTTATAGTATTTCCTCGGTGGTCCTTCTGAAGATTCCTGTAAATAGGTCGTGAAATAGCCTTCTTTGGTCAATCTCCTTAATAAAGGGTATATCGTCCCTTCTGAGATTTCTACGTGTCTTGAGATGGTTTCTGCTAATTCATACCCATAACAGTCTTTTTTCGAAAGAATCGCAAATACACACACTTCGATCACCCCTTTTTTGATTTGTATGTTCACCTTATTTCTCCTCACCATCCACAGTACCTTTCAAAGCTTGCTACTATACAGTAAGCAGTACTATACTTTATATAAAACTTTCCATTTTGTAAAAATAGTATGGTTTTATATAGGATGAGCACTACAAAGGAACTCTGCCTTCAGGTTCACTTCAACTTTAGTAAGCTACGAACCGAGTTGAAGTTATGGATACCTTTAAATCAGGCAAAACAAAAGTAAGACCGATGGTTTCGAACGAGAACAATAAGGGGATGGAAGAAAAAGATATGAAACAGGCATCCGCTTCGGGAAATTTGGAGGTAATTGGACTGGGCGCGTTGAATTACGATGTTTTATATGCCGTTGAGCGAATAGCGAAAGGAGGCGAGGAGGTAGGGATTACGGATGTGAAGAAGGCGCCGGGTGGTTCTGCAGCAAATACAATCGTTGCATTAGCACGGTTAGGCGTTGATACGGGTTTCGTGGGCACGGTAGGTAACGATGAAGAAGGCGAACGGATTCTGGAAGACTTCAGGGAAGAAGGGGTGAAGACGAGGATAAAAAAACGTGAAGGTTACACAGGCGCCGCAGTAGCGTTCGTTGATGCCCGTGGAGAACGAGCACTTTATATTCTTCCCGGCGTGAATGCCCAACTGTGCACAGACGACATAGACCGTGAATTTGTGAACCACACGAAATTCCTACACACGAGCTCGTTTGTGAACCGAGAGCAATTGGAAATGCAGCGTGAATTGGCGAAGCGCATATACAACACGGAGACAAAACTCAGTTTTAGTCCCGGCATGCTCTGTTTCAAATACGAACTTGACGATTTGACCGAGCTAATAGAACGAAGCGAAGTGGTTTTTATCAGTGCTGATGAATTGAAATCGGTGATAAAAAAGGAGGACTATGAAAGAGGAACTGAACTTCTTTTGGACGCCGGTGCCCGGATTGTCTGTGTGACGCTGGGCGGGAAAGGCTGTTATGTCGCGGATAGCAGCACAGGAGAATCGCATTTGATAGACGCTTATCCAACGGATGTGGTGGACACGACAGGTGCAGGAGACGCATTCGCAGCAGGATTCTTGTTTGGGTTGCTGCGCGATAAGAGCCTATACGAAAGTGGAAAGACGGGCAATTTCGTGGCTTCGTTCTGCATACGCGAATATGGCGGTAGAAAAGGATTGCCTTATAAAAAAAAAAACAGAAAATAAATTACAGACACAGATTAACGCAGATTAACACAGATGATAAGAATCAACACGATTAAACTAAAATAAATCTGCGTAAATCAGTGTAAATCTGCGTCTTAAATAGAAGGAAGTTATACTTTACATGCAATGCTAAAGCAATAAATTCTTATACTCCTAAAGCAAGAAGTTCTTTTAGGAAGGTCTTATAAAATGAGCGAGAATGTAGGCGTGGGTGAAGGCGAAAGCATAGTACAAAAGGCGCGGATGGCAAACAGCGCTGCGGTTAAATTGGCTAATGCTACAACGAATGAGAAGAACCGGGCACTGCACAGGATCGCTGATTTGGTGGACACGAACAGGGAGCGAATACTTGCGGCTAATGATAAGGACGTTGAAGTTGCGTCGGGGTTAACAAAGGCAGGGAAAATGTCCACATCACTACTCAAAAGGTTGAAATTAGACGGCGCTAAAATAGACGAGATAATAAACAGTGTGCGGGACGTAGCGAAATTGGATGACCCTGTTGGCAAAACCATGTCGGCGATCGAACTGGATACGGGGCTGGAGCTTTTTCAGGTTTCCTGCCCTATCGGTGTTATCGGTGCGATATTCGAATCAAGACCGGACGTTCTGGTTCAGATTTCGTCGCTGTGTTTGAAAACCGGCAATGCAGTAATGCTAAAAGGCGGCTCAGAAGCACAGAATTCAAACGAAGTACTATTTGACGTGGTTTCGGAAGCTGCATCAGCGACAGAGGGAATACCCGATGGCTGGATTCAACTGCTGGAAACGCGAGAAGAAGTAAATGAAATGTTGAAACTGAATGAATACATAGACCTTTTGGTGCCGCGTGGCAGCGAACAATTTGTGAAGTATATTCAAAATAACACTAATATAATGGTCTTAGGGCATTCGGAGGGTGTGTGTCACGTTTATGTTGACCGAGATGCGGACCTGAGTATGGCAGAAGACGTATGCTACGATGCAAAGGTTCAGTATCCTGCGGTATGCAATGCTGCCGAGACGCTGCTTGTTGATTCTGCAATTGCAAGCGAATTTCTACCGAGGATGGCTGAGCGGTATCTTAAAGCAGGAGTTGAGGTCAGGGGATGCACAAAAACGCTAAAGGTTTTAGCTACCGATAAATATAAAGTGGAACAAATAAAGCAAGCATCAGAAGCGGACTGGCGTACCGAGTATAACGATTTAATCATTTCAATCAAGGTAGTTGATGGTGTGGATGAGGCTATTGAGCACACCAATCGCTACGGTTCGGGACATACGGATGCGATTGTTACCGCGAATGAAGAAACAGCGTTAAAATTTATGCGGTTTGTGGATTCATCTTCGGTAATGCATAATGCATCAACACGGTTCAGCGACGGATTCAGATATGGCAAAGGTGCTGAAGTCGGCATAAGCACGAATAAAGTGCATGCACGGGGTCCTGTCGGATTAGAGGGGTTAGTTATCTATAAGTATCTAATTGTCGGTAAGGGGCATGTAGTGGCTCCGTACACAGGTTCTCATGCGAAACCATTTACGCATAAACCCATGTCAAAACAGTTTTCCCTTTAAGAAATTTAAATATGTGCTTTCATATATTTTGTAATATACTGAAAGTTCAGAAAATCCTGGAAAAGAAGAAAGGAGGGGGAAATGACGGAATCGCCTAAAAATGAATTTATAGAACTTATAGCGGAAAACAGTAAGGTTAGTGGTCTTGACGAGCTAACATCCAAGATCATCGGTATCCTGTTTATAGAACCGGAAGAAGTCGCTCTCGACGAACTGGCGAATAGAACAGGCTATAGCCTATCCGCAGTAAGCACAGCACTGAAGTTTATAGAAAGAGCAGGAATAGTGAAAAGAACAAAGAAGCCAAAATCAAGAAAAGTGTATTTCTACATGGAAAAGGATATGCAGGCTATATCCTTACAAATCACGAGAAGAAAATACGAAAATATCATATTGCCATCAAAACAAAAACTACCAAGAATAATTGTGAAGTATAAACAGGAAAGCACAAAAGAATCGGGAGAGGAGTTAGGGATTGTAGAAAATTATTACAAAGAAGTGTTATTTTTTGAACAAATATTAAAAGAATTTATTGAGACGTTTGAGCAGTATGGGGTAAACAAAAAATGATGAAAAAGGGGGGGGTGTTGTGGAAAAAATGTATAAAAAAATGGTAGAAATGAAAATACCAACAGAAGAAGTCGAAAATGTATTTGTTAAAGCAGAAGGAGGTAATATTATATGATGAGCAAGAAAGACATCCTTGTGATGAGTTTGGCTGTGGTATCTCTGCTGCTGCTTGCGACCGCCTCAGTATCCTCAGCCGAAGGTCCTGCCGTTATGATTGTTGAGCATGTGGTGGAGCCTGAAGCCTTGATGCCCGGCGACACCGGAACTATTACAGTCACGATAAGAAATATGGACACCAAATCATCAGAGACCGAGACAACGACTACTACAACCCTGAGTACCACCTCTTCTACTACGACGATATCAACGATAAGCGCAGAAATAGAGACTATACGGCTGAGCAGCAGAAGCAGAGACATAGAATGGTTGAGAGAAGATTTTCAACGCTCTGAATACTACAACGTAGGGGCTTTAGGACCTGGGGAAAGCATAACAATCTCTTTACCGATAAAAGCCTCTGCCTATGCCCATGACGGCACTTATTTCCCTGAAGTGGTCATAGAGGTGGATAAAGGAAAGAATGTACGCTTCCCAGTCAGTGTAAAAGTAGACAGCAGCAGTGTAGAAATACTTGAGAAGGACATACCTTCGGAGATTTCGCTCAGCGAGTCAAAGCAGATAGCGATAGTGGTGGCGAATAACAGACCAAATTCAGTGAGTGGTGTGAATGTGCTCGTGAAATCAAAGAGTGATGGGTTAGAATTCACACCAGAGCGAATATTTATAGGTGATTTGGAAGCGTATGGAAAAAAGGAGGTGAATTTCACGCTTCAAACTTTTAAGAAAAGTTTGATAGGAAATAAAGAGTTCTCTTTTGTGGTCACCTACAAAAATGGCATCAATTCACATCAAAACGAACTTAAATCGTCTGTATTGGTAAAGAGTATCGCAGATGTGAAGCTTATCCTGGTGAATGCGCCGGAATTTGTTTTTGAGGGAGACATTGCAAAGATAGACTTTGACGTGGCTAACGGGATGACAAAGGACATTAAAGCGGTATCCGTGGTGCCCGCGATAGAAGGACTCAGAATACTGCCTTCTGAATATTTCATTGGGGATATGGAAGTAGGTGACGTCTTTTCTGCTTCTTTTGATGTTTATACCCGCGATTTGAGTCTCGGAGAGACCACAATACCCTTTACAGTGGTGTTCAAAGATGTTGACACGGATAAGCAATACGAAATGCAAGGTTACGAGGTGCATGTAGAGGTACGAGAACCGCAGAAGAGTGAGTTACCGAGTCCGGTGCTCTTAGGTGCACTGGTTGTCATTCTTCTCTTAGTCGCTGTGGTTATCTGGGTAAGGGTAAAGCGAAAGCGGGGAAGACGTGAGAAGAAATAACGAGCGAAGGATAAGAATAATAAATGATTCGCACAGAAAATCTGACGAAGGTTTACCGGATGGGTGATGCGGAAGTTTACGCATTGCACGATGTGAATTTAGATATACAAGACGGTGAGTTCATTGCGATAATAGGACCTTCGGGCTCGGGCAAGTCCACGCTGCTCAATATGATTGGTTGTTTGGATACGCCGACAAGCGGTGCTGTTTTTATAGACGGTATAGATACAGGTAAGCTAAGCGAAAACGGACTTGCAGAGATAAGAAGGGAGAAAATAGGTTTCATATTCCAGCAGTTTAATCTCGTCCACACGTTAAATGCGTTAGAAAATGTTGCACTTCCCATGTTCTTCGCTGGCGTGAAACGCGAAACGAGGCTGAAGAGAGCGGAGGAACTGCTTGCCAATGTCGGGCTTGGCGATCGGATATACCATAAACCTTCGGAAATGAGCGGGGGGCAGCAGCAGCGGGTGGCTATTGCACGGGCGCTTTCTAATGACCCGGAAGTCGTCATTGGTGATGAGCCAACAGGAAATGTGGACACAGAAACGGGAAATACAATAATAGACATCTTAGAAGGTTTGAATAAAGAGGGACGGACGGTAGTTGTGGTGACGCACGATACGGAGATTGCCGCCCACGCAGGTAGAACAAAGCGGATGCGGGATGGAAGGGTGCTTGATTGAGCAATGAGAGATAAATTACTTATGGCGTACCGGAGCATATGGGAGAGGAAAGCTCGTTCAATACTCACTGTGCTGGGCATTGCGGTGGGTATAGCTGCGATTGTCGCTTTGATGAGCGTCGGCTATGGCATGGAGCATGCGATAACGGGAGAACTGACAGCGATGGCAGACATGATATCGGTGATGCCGGGGGAAATAAGGGGTGCGACCTATGTGGAAAAGGGGAGTTTTACTGATAGAGACGTAAGCGACTTGCAGAGGATAGGCGGTATAAAGGACATCTCGACAATGACGTACGACGCCGCGGAAGTTGAGTATCGGAACAAAAGAGCGCCCATTTTTGTATTGGGTGGTGATACCAAAGAGCTGGAGGGCTTCTATGTGGCGCCTGTCGGACTCAAAGAAGGGAGATGGCTCCGGGAGAATGATTATAAAGGGTGCGTCATCGGAGACCGTGTAGCCAATGACTTCTTCGATGAGGTCATACACGTGAACGATAAGCTGGAAATAAATGATGAGAAATTCGTTGTGGTTGGCGTTTTTGAAAAAGGGGACATGTTGTATGCTAACGACGTAGACCCGCATATTTTTCTCACGTTGCGTGCTACAAAGGAGGTTCTGCAAACCGATGAGATAAAATACATAATAGTGCGGGTCTATGAGATAGATGAAGCGGAAGGGATAGCAGAAGAGATAGTGGAAAGGATAAATGATAATCACGGGCTCGATGATTTCGCCTTCGCAATGACGATGGGTAGCGCGATAGAAATGATGGGAGATATTTTCAAGATTATACAGGGCGTCTTGGTTGGGATAGCGGCAATCGCACTCGTTGTTGCATCCATTGGCATAATGAACACGATGCTGATGTCCGTGATGGAGCGGACGCATGAGATCGGCGTGATGAAAGCGATAGGAGCAAAAAGCTGGGATGTTCTCTCTCTTTTTCTACTCGAATCGAGCATGGTGAGTCTGGTGGGCGGTGTGATTGGCTGTGGACTTGGTTGGGGTGTGGCTGTATTCCTGAGCTTCTTAGCCAGCACGGCATCTGGATTAGAAATCGCAGCGATTGTGAAGCCCGAAGTTTTACTCGGTGGAATGGCGGTTGCCTTGATTGTAGGAGTTCTATCAGGGTTCTATCCAGCGAGGAAGGCGTCAAAAATGAGTCCCGTTGAAGCGGTGAGGTATGGATAATGAAGGATGCATTTCTGTTAGTGTATAGGAATATAAAGGAGCGAAAAACTCGTTCGATACTGACGATGCTGGGCATTATCGTGGGTATAGCGGCGGTAATCGCAATAATGTCCATTAGCTACGGCATGCAGGAGTCAATAACGGAACAGCTAAGCGAGATGGCGGATATTATTATGGTAACGCCAGGGAGTGTGGAATTAGGCAGTTTTGGTGAATTTGGCAGTTTTAATGAACGCGATTTGAAGGATGTAGAAAGGATACAAGGCGTGAAAGATGCTGCGGCAATGATGGGCGAGATGGAAGAAGTAGAATACCGCGGTGAGAAGGTTATGGTGGAAATCGTTGGTATTGAGCCAAGAGATATGGATGCGGTATTTGGAGAGACGGTGGAATTAGAAGAAGGGAGAGAATTAAGAGATAATGACCACAAAACGTGTGAAATCGGGTATAGCGTTGCCAATGATTATTTTGATGATGAAATAGGAGTTAACGACAGGATAGCGATAAATGGAAGCAAATTCAGGGTTATTGGGGCGTTGAAAAAGCAAGGCGGATTCAGGTCCACTGTGGATGCGCAGATATACGTAACGAAAAGGGATGCGGTTAATATTTTCGATACCGAGGATATTTCAACCATCTTCGTGCGTGTGCGGAATATAGGTGAAGCGGAGGAGATAGCAGATGAAATAGAGGAGCGAATAGACGAGAATCACAAATTGGATGATTTTACGTCGGCAATGGCAATGGGAGGTGCGATAGAGCAGTTAGAATACATTTTCGGGATATTGCAAGTTTTTTTACTCGCCATCGCTTCTATTTCGCTTATTGTGGCTGCTATGGGTATAATGAACACGACACTGATGTCCGTGATGGAGCGTACGCATGAAATAGGCGTGATGAAAGCGATAGGTGCGAAGAACAGGAATATCCTTTTCCTCTTTCTAATGGAAGCGGGTGTGGTGAGCGTGGTAGGTGGCGTTTTGGGCTGTATAGCGGGCATCTTTGCTGCAAAAGCCATAAGTTTCGGGATAGTTACGAAATTTGGGGTGGAAATCGCAGCGATTGTGAAACCCGAAGTGCTGCTCGGTGGAGTAGCGGTTGCAATGCTCGTGGGCGTTCTGTCAGGGTTGTATCCGGCGAGGAAAGCGTCAAAGATGAGTCCTGTGGAAGCGGTGAGGTATGAGTAAACAAACCTTCTTTCTGAAGAAAGAAGCTTTACCAAGAAAGAATTATTTTTGCTTCGCAAAAACAGAATCACTATATTTTTAGATAGTGCCTTTTTATTACTATATAAAGCATACATAGTTAACCAAACAAGAATGAGAAAAATAGTGAACAAGCCAGACTTGAAACTGTTTCTGTTCTATGGATTAGTGCTTATTCCAACGTTCTTTTTGTGCTGCTCGCGAAACGACGTGGCTTTCTTCTTTGTTCTCGTGGCGATGCTCCTGACAAGCGTGATAGAGATACCAATTTACAGGTTTAGAACAAAGAAGCCAGGATATAGTGCGCTTGAAGCAGCGTGTATCGGTGATTTTTATGGCGTGCCAATATCGGAGGAGATGCAGGCAGACAACGGGAGGACATATAAAACGCGGGTAACACTGAATGTAGGCGGCTTCATTATACCCCTGCTTTTCTCTGTTTATCTGCTGCTGAACTATTCCACACTATTGTTAGAAATATCGCTGGCTATCTTGCTAATGGCTCTCTTTTCCTACATGCTTTTAGAGGTAAAAGCAGGCGTGGGCATCGTAATTCCCAGTTACGTGGGTGTGTTTGCCATTCCCCTTGCACTTATACTCGCACCCGAAGTACAAGCAGGGAATACAGCAATAGCGGGGTTGATATTCATACTGGCAATTTTTGGCATTCTATTGGGGCTGCTAATAACGGTGGCAGCACAGTCCCGAGAAGAAGTAGGAAGTGCCTTCTTTAATCTCGGTGGCGTAGGCAGCTTTCAGCCTATATATCTCATCTCCGTTCTGGCTTTGTTAATTGGAACAGTACCGTAGCATAGCATAGCATAGCACGGCACAGCACCACGTACTATCTTGCACAAAATTCGTGAGATTTTTTAACAGACATCGAGAAAATAGACAAGAAAAAATAAATTGTTGACACAGATTAACGCAGATTAACACAGACAGATGATAAAAATCAACACGGTTAAACTAAAATAAATCTGCGTAAATCTGTGTCTTAAATAGAAAGAAGTTACACTTTATAACTACAGTGAAACGTAAAGTAATATTAAAATTAGGTGGCAGTCTGATAGAAAAATCACGGGACATCCTGCGGGTTCTTGTAGATTATGCCCGTGAGCGTGATGGGGATAAAAATAGAGATTTCACCCTGGTACTGATTCCCGGTGGTGGACCTTTTGCAGAAACGGTAAGAAATGTCGCTGCGACCATGTCAATACCCGGTGAAACAGCACATTGGATGGCTGTTCTCGCAATGCACCAGTACGGGCTTTTTTTGGCTGCTTGTAGCGGCGGTGAAGCCGGGATACCTCTGGTCGAAAGCGTGGATGAAGATGAAATAGACCGGGCGGGACCGATATGCATATTACTGCCCTATAAGATCCTAAAACAGGATGATTGCTTACCCCATACCTGGGACGTCACGTCGGACACGATAGCTGCGTTTGTCGCAAACCGGCTGGGTGAAAAAAGATTCATAAAATTGACCGATGTGGATGGAATACAGAATAAAAATAGCGGGCGTCTTATCGAAAAAATCCAGGCGAACGAGCTGGCGGGGAAATCGGCAGCGGGGCTGAATTGTATTGATGCTGAGCTTCCCGGATTTTTAATGCAGACCAAAATGAGCTGCATTATTGTAAACGGCAACTACCCCAACAGGATAATAGATGCAATCGAGGAGAACGAGAACAAGACGGTCTGCACAAAAATCTTTTAGAGTGCAGATGTCGCAGAAGCTTTCTTTCGACGTGAACGCGGACGTGGTCGCGGGGAAAGAGAATCCACATCCAGGTCTAACCCTTTTTCCAGTTCCTTATACCTATTTCGGATTGTAATCTCCGTTGTACCCACTACCTTGGCTATTTCCTTCTCCGTTCGATACTCGCCACTTAAAACCGCGGCAATGTATATCGCCGCTGCTGCTGTTCCTATTGGTGCCCAGCCCCTCGCAGTTCCAGTTCCCTCATTCCTCTTTAGTATCTCTATTGCCCTTTCCCTTATCGCCTCGCTTAATCCTAATGCGGAGCAGAACCGAGGAATGTAATGCGATGGGTCAGCAGGGGCAATCTTCAATCCGAATTTCCTTAAAAGGAAAATATACGCACGCCTTATTTTCTTCAGGGGACTTCTTGACACCCGCGCAATTTCCTTCAGTGTTCGTGGAATCCCATTTTGCCTGCAAATAATGTACAGCATTGCTGAGACCAATTCTTCTATACTGCGTCCCTTAATCAAATTCCGTTTCGCCGCTCTTCGGTACAGCACAGAAGTCATCTCTTTAATATCATTCGGCAGCTTAAGTGCGCATGCCATTCTATCTATCTCGATAAGTGCGAAGGCAAGGGTCTTCTCGCTACTGTCCATGTTTACCCACTTTAATCGCTGTATCCCAGCGGGTAATTTTGGCGTTGGTGTGCTCAGCCCTTTATCATGAATTCTATAACTCATACCCGGGCCTGTCCTTACCCTTTTTGATGCTTGCTCGGAATCGTACGCACGCCATTCTGGTCCGAGGTCCACGAGATTCTCCGCTATCACCATCCCGCAGTCGGCACAGTACAGTTCTGCATGCTTAGAATCCGATACAACGTTTTTTGAGCCGCATTCGGGGCATATTTTTAGTTTCTTTGCCATACCGGAAATGTGTATATGTTTTCTATTATATAACACTTTCGTTTTTATTGTATATAAAGTGTAGGTTGAAATATACGAGAAAGAGTGAAGGAAAGGTTCATCAATAAATCAGTGAATACCCGCGATAACCTTTTTCTTTTTTTCTTTTTATACTTTATTCATGACATAATTTCAATTTGAGGATTTAAATAACTTTACATATAGGTGATAGAATACTTACATAACAAAAAAATAAAATGAGAACTGCATGGCTGAAGATAAGGATGGGGCTCTGTGTCGTGCTCCTGTTTGCAGTAATATATGCACTATTAATCGTTATAGCCACTTTCACCGGGGCAGGGACGCCGATAATTTATGCCTTACTCGCCTTTGTAATGGTAGGGATTCAGTTTTTTATAGGTCCAAAGATAGTGGAACGGTCAATGCGTGTTCGCTATGTTTCGGAACAAGAGCAGCCGGAATTGCACCGGATGGTGAGCGAATTAGCGATGAAGGCGGGCATCCCCAAACCAAGGGTAGGGATTTCCGAGATTTCTATACCCAACGCTTTCGCGTTCGGCACGTCGAAAAAGAAAGCGAGGGTTTGCGTCACGAGAAGATTAATGGAGATGTTAAGCAGGGACGAATTAGAAGCGGTTTTAGGGCATGAACTTTCGCACATAAAACATCAAGATATGGTAGTTATAACGGCTCTGAGCGTGATACCGATGATATGCTACTTTATCTATTTCAGTTTCTTCTGGTCGGGCATCTTTGGCGGCATGGGCAGAAGTAGAGATGGAGCGTTACCAATGATGGCTATTGCTCTTATCGCCTTCGTGGTGTATTTCATAAGTAACCTTATCGTGCTTTACGTGTCTCGTATAAGGGAATATTACGCGGATGCCGGAAGTGCGGAACTCACGAGGAAGCCGCAGGCACTCGCTTCTGCGTTATACAAAATGATTTACGGTAGTGCGGCTGCGGCTGCGAAGCCGGAAAAGGTAAAAAAGGAGATGGAAAGCATGCGTGCTTTCTTCGCTGCCGACCCGGTAACAGCGAGAAGGGATTTAAAGGATTTGCGTGCTGCCGACCTGAATAAGGATGGGAAGATAGATGAATATGAACTAAGAGCTTTTGCAGAAAGGGCAAAGGCAACGCGAGCAGATAGAATAATGGAAATCTTTTCCACGCATCCTACCCCTGTTAGCAGGGTTAAGAAGTTGGGGGAGTATCTTTAAGATAGCGGTTTAGCAGGTTAGCGGTATAGCTGTATAGCGGTTTGGCGGTTTAGACGGTTAGCGGATTACGTGAAAGCCCTGAAAACGGAAACCTAAAAACGGACACCTGTTTGGTCTGTGTTAATTTTTTCTCGTAGCTTCACACCCTCCACCGCCACCTTTATCATCCCCACTATATCCCTCTCACTCCATTTTGACGAATCTATCACCAGATCGTAAATGAAAAGGTCGTTCAAGTTTATCCCATAATATTGCTCATATCGCTTATTTTCTGAGCGTTCTCGGTTGTTCATAGCAGAAAGAGCTTCTTCGTAAGCTATTGCTTCCCGATGCGCAATTCGCTTTGCTCTTACTCCTACCGGTGCTTTTAGCCATATCTTCAGGTCTGCGTCAGGAACGAAGAATCCGGACAACCTGCTTTCCACAATGACATTCTCCCGCTTCATCGCCTCTTCTGCCTGCCGCTCATCTATTTGTCTATCGAAATCGTCATCGGTTTCCGCTAATTTGTTAAAATACTCTAACGGCAGTTTCTTTTCCTTCGCTATTTGCCGAAATAGCTCGCCCGCGGAAATTAGTTCTACTGATAATTCCTCTGATAGCAACTTCGCAACCGTTGTTGTGCCACTGCCCGGGAGACCACTTATTGTTATTCGCATAAACCTTTTCTTAAAAAGAAAAGTTTAATCAAAAGAATACGTTTTTTTTATAAAATGACGAAGAACACGAACACGATATACATCATTGACGTCACGAACAGGGACGGGGTGCAGACATCGAAATTAGGCTTAGCGAAGTTAGAGAAGACGTTGCTGAACCTTTATCTGGATGAGATGGGCGTCTTCCAGAGCGAGTTCGGGTTTCCCGTCACGAGGCACGAGACGAACTATTTGAATGCCAACCTGGCGTTAGCAGAGATAGGTGCTCTGAAACGCATACGACTCAGCGGGTGGTTGAGAGCAATAAAGGGGGATGTCGAAGAAGCTTTTCGATTAGTGCCGAAACTGAAGCACGTTAATTTGAGTATATCAACATCCGAACAGATGATAGAGGGCAAATTCAGGGGCAAATTCGGCTGGAAGGACATAATAAGAGAGATGTGCGAGGCGGTTGATGCAGCGAGGGAACACGGTGCGGAGACTATTGGAGTCAATGCAGAAGACGCTTCGAGGACGGAACTCGAACGGCTGATAGAATTTGCCGAAGCTGCAAAACAGCATGGCGCAGACCGGATAAGATACTGCGACACGCTCGGCTATGACGACCCGTTCACTGTGTATGAGCGAGTAAAAGCACTCGCAGAGGCGGTGTGTATTCCCATCGAACTGCACTGCCATAATGATTTGGGTATGGCAGTTGCCTGCTCTGTTGCAGGCGCTAAAGGAGCAATAGATGCGGGTGTTGATGCGTACATCAACACCACGGTGAACGGAATGGGCGAGCGAGCCGGCAACGCAGACCTGGTCTCTACAATCCTTGCGTTAAAGAAAGCGAGCGGTTTTGAAAACAAATACCAATTACAGGATGTAGATTTAAGCCATGCGTGGCGAATCTGCAACTACGCATCTCTTTCATTCAGAGTCCCCATCCCGGTCAACCAGCCTGCGGTAGGCGATAACGCCTTTGCACATGAATCCGGCATACACGCTGACGGCGCATTGAAGGACAGCAGAAATTATGAACTGTACGACTACACCGAAGTCGGCAGGGGACATATCGAGCAGATTGAGACCGGCAGGCTTATAACAACGGGCGAATATTCTGGAATAAAAGGGTTCAAGAACGTAGCGGGTAAATACGAGTTGAAATTCCGTGATGACAAAGAAGCTCGCGAGATATTGGAACTCGTGAGGTATGCGAACGTTCATACGCAGAAGCCTGTAACGGAGGATGAGATGAGGTTCATTGCACAATACCCGCATCATGCAAGGATGATTATGTCGGTACAACCATAAAACAATATCGAAAATTTAATATATACGATTGACTTAAATTATGAAGTGATCGATATGTCTGGAACAGTTGCAGAAAAGATAATTAACGAGCATATTGTGGATGTAGAGGGTAAAATAGCGCCTGGAGAAGAGGTTGCTTTGAAGATTGACCAGACGCTTACCCAGGATGCGACAGGTACAATGGCTTACCTACAGTTCGAGGCTATAGGTATATCAAGGGTGAAAACAGAACTGAGCGTTAGTTATGTTGACCACAACACGCTGCAAACGGACTTCAAAAACCCGGATGACCATAGATACCTTCAATCCATAGCCAGGAGATTCGGGTTGTATTTCTCCCGCCCCGGTAATGGTATCTGTCACCAGCTCCATCTGGAAAGATTCGCCTGTCCGGGCAAGACGCTGATTGGTTCTGACAGCCACACACCTACGGCGGGTGGTATAGGTTCGTTTGCCATAGGCGCGGGTGGTCTTGACGTGGCGGTCGCCATGGCAGGTATGCCCTACAGGATAAAATATCCAAAGATTGTCGGGGTAAAACTGACAGGAAAACTTCCTGATTGGGTCTCAGCCAAGGACGTCATACTGGAAGTCCTTCGCAGGATAGACGTCAAAGGTGGCGTGGGAAAGGTGCTGGAGTACTTTGGTCCCGGAGTTAAGACGCTTAGCGTGCCCGATAGAGCAACAATAACCAATATGGGCACGGAAACCGGAGCGACGACGAGCGTATTCCCGAGCGATGAAGTGACACGGACCTTCATGGAAGCACAGGCACGTGGCGACCAATGGGTTTCGCTTGAAGCAGATGCAGATGCAGAATACGACGAAATCATAGAGATGGACCTGAGCGAAGTAGAGCCACTGGTTGCTATTCCTCACAGTCCGGGGAACGTCAAACCGGTGAGAGAGATTGCGGGAATGAAGGTGCAGCAAGTAGCGATTGGCTCGTGTACCAACTCCTCATTACGCGACCTCAAAAAGGTGGCAAATATACTTAAAGGGCATACGATTGCAGATAACCTGCATCTCACTGTAAACCCGGGTTCGAGGCAGGTGGTAGAGCACCTCATCGAGAGCGGTGAGATGCGGTATCTCGTAGCTGCGGGTGCACGGATACTTGAAAACGCCTGCGGTCCTTGCATAGGTATGGGCGCCGCACCATCTTCGCAGGGCATATCTATACGAACGTTTAACAGGAACTTTGAGGGCAGGAGCGGAACAAAGGACGCAGAGATATTTCTTGTGAGCCCTGAAGTCGCAGCAGCTACGGCAATTAACGGCGTTCTTACCGACCCACGGGACCTCGGCGATTGCCCTCAGATAGAGATGCCTCAGCGGTTTATCATCAACGACAACATGTTTTTACCGCCACTTCAATCAGAGCAGCAGCCAGCCAATTTAGTAGAGATTATGAGGGGCCCGAACATTAAGCCACTGCCGGATTTCCCTTCTTTGCCTGATACGCTTAAGGGCGAAGTGCTTATCAAGGTTGAGGACAACATCACCACCGACCACATCATGCCTGCAGGAGCGAAAATCCTTCCGTTGAGGAGCAACATACCGGAGATATCGAAGTATGTTTTTGAGGCGGTTGACCCCGGGTTTCCCACAAGGGCTCTGGACCGGGGTGGTGGGTTCATAATAGGCGGTGAGAACTACGGTCAGGGCTCGAGCAGAGAGCATGCCGCACTTGCACCCAAGTACCTGGGCGTTAAGGCGGTAATTGTCAAGTCGTTCGCTCGCATCCATTTAGCCAACTTGATAAACTTCGGAATAGTGCCTCTGACATTTAAGGATTCAGCAGACTACGATTCCATAGATCTGGGTGATAATCTTGAAGTTGTTATAGGAGAATTGCGGGACGATGTCGAACTCAAGAATCTGACAAAAAAGAATGAAATCGAACTTACACACTCCCTTTCACAACTTGATGCCGAAATATTGAAGACCGGCGGTAAACTGTCCTGGGTAAAAGCAAAGGTTGGAAAATAAATAGAATAGGAGGGATAAGATAATCATGGCACAACGAGGAATAAGGGAATATGATGCCAAGAATATGCTGGCTAAACGTATAGAGAGGTTCTCGAACGGAAAGTTAAAGTACAATGGCCGAGTCGCTCTGGTCACACCAGAGAGGAGCATTGAAGCAGTAAGCACTGATGAGCCCTGGCTGAAGACCAGCAAACTGGTGGTGAAGCCCGACCAGCTATTTGGAAAGCGGGGTAAGCACGGGCTCTTACTGATGAACGCCACATATAGCGAAGCAAAGAAATGGATAGAGGAGAAGATGAACAGCATCGTGGAGGTGGGCAAAGTCAGAGGGAAGCTCACGCATTTCCTCATTGAGCCCTTCATAGAGCATGATAAAGAATATTATCTGGCATTCACCGGACATCCTGAGGGCGATTACATCCATTTCTCGACAGAGGGAGGCGTGGACATAGAGGCAAACTGGGACAAGGTTACCACCATCAACGTTCCCATAGAAGCGAATATTGAGGACGTTGACCTCTCACCTATTTTGAAAGGTGAGAACAGAGAAGAGGGGAGTACTTTCAGGGACCTCATAACGGCTCTATTCAAGTCTTACTGCGAACTGCAATTCGGGTTCCTGGAATTCAACCCATTCACCTATAATGCCGGCGAGTTTTTTCCGTTAGACACCGTGGCTCGATTGGACGATACGGCACATTTCATCTGCCACGGCGATTGGGGCGACATAGAGTTTCCTGTCCCCTTCGGTCGTGATTTAAGACCTGAGGAGCGGTACATAAAGAAGCTGGACGATAAAAGCGGGTCATCACTGAAACTCACTATTCTGAATCCCAGGGGTAGAGTGTGGACCATGGTGGCAGGAGGCGGAGCAAGTGTGATCTACGCAGACACCGTGGTAGATTTCGGATTTGGCGATGAACTGGCAACCTACGGCGAATATAGCGGTAATCCCAGCACAGGCGAGACCTACGAGTATGCAAAGACACTACTTGATTTGATGACCAGGGAGAAGGTGGAGGGCAGTAAAGTGTTCATCATAGGTGGTGGAATAGCGAACTTCACGGACGTGGCAAAGACGTTCGATGGGATAATAAATGCGCTTGACGATTACGCGGAAAAGATAAAAGAGCATGGCATAAAGATATATATTCGGCGTGGGGGGCCAAACTACGAGGCGGGTCTGGAAAAGATTCGCGATGCGGGACAGAGATTAGACCTGGATATGGAGGTTCACGGACCTGACATGCACATGACAAAAGTGGTCGCTATTGCACTAAAAAATCTAAATGGAGGTGAGTAGGTGAAATGGTCAAACCCGATTATGTGCTGTTTGATAAAGACACAACAGCCATTATATTTGGTAACCAGGAAGCGGCAGTTCAGAGGATGCTTGACTTTGACTATCTATCAGGAAAGGAGAGCCCATCCGTAGCGGCAGTTGTGAATCCCAGTGGAGGGAGCAAAGGATTTACGAAGGTGTTCTTCGGCTGGCACGAGATATTGATACCCATGTACAACAATCTCGAGACTGCGGTGGAGAAGCATCCGGAGGCTGACGTGGTTATAAACTTCGCGTCCTTCCGCTCGGCGTACGAAGTGTCTACGGAAGCTCTAAACTACCCGTCCATTAAGACGGTAGTCATTATTGCCGAGGGTTTACCCGAACGGCAGACACGGGAACTCATTGCTTTAAGAAAGAAACTGGGTAAGTGGATCATCGGTCCTGCGACGGTAGGGGGCTTTGTACCTGGCGCCTTCAAAATAGGAAATGCCGGCGGCGCTTTGTCCAACCTGTTGCAGTCAAAACTCTACCGGTCGGGGAGCGTTGGGTTCGTGTCGAAGTCAGGTGGTATGATGAACGAGATGGCAAATATGATCTCGCGGAATTCAGACGGAGTGTATGAGGGAGTTGCCATCGGAGGGGATAAATATCCGGGTTCGACACTTGTTGAGCATCTGCTGCGATACGAGGCAAATCCCGACATAAAGATGATGGTGGTACTCGGTGAAGTAGGCGGTACGGATGAATATGAGATAGCAGATGCGATAAAGAAAGGAGAAATAACGAAGCCAGTGGTAGCGTGGGTTACAGGCACATGCACAAAGGTATTTCCCAGCGAGGTGCAGTTTGGGCATGCCGGAGCAATGGCGCGGGGTGATGCAGAGACGGCAGATGCAAAGAACGCAGCACTCAAGGAGGCGGGGGCATACGTCCCCAGCTCATACGACGACCTCGATGACCTTATACGAGAGGTGTATGACGATTTGAGGGCAAAAGGAATCATAGAAGAGAAGGACGAGGTGGAACCGCAAGAGATACCGGCAGGTTATAATCCGCAAACCATGCGAAAAGCCACCAACATTATCAGCACTATCTCAGACGACAGGGGTGAGGAACTCCTATATGCTGGCGTTCCGATAAGCAAGGTTATCAGCGAGGGGTACGGGATAGGCGACATCATCTCATTGTTGTGGTTCAAGAAGCGCCTGCCGATGTATGTCACTGAGTTCTTAGAACTTGCTCTAAAGATAACTGCAGACCACGGTCCCTGTGTGAGTGCGGCACATAATGCCATTGTAACCACGATGGCGGGCAAGGACCTGACGGCAGCCGTGGCATCGGGAGTATTGACAATTGGACCGCGATTCGGTGGCGCGATAGATGATGCTGCTAAGTACTTCAAGAAAGCACGGGAAAGAGGACTAACGCCAGGGCAGTTTGTGGACGAGATGAAAGCCAAGAACGTAAATATACCTGGGATAGGGCACAGGATAAAAAGCGTGCAGAACCCGGATATGCGTGTAAAGCTCCTTGAGGAGTGGGCTTACGCAAACCTTCCAAAGCATGAGCTGCTGGATTTTGCACTTGCGGTGGAGCAGATAACGACAGCCAAGCGGAACAACCTCATATTGAACGTAGATGGCTGCGTGGGTATTGTGTTCGTTGATATTCTGCGCTCCACGGGGGTATATGCAGAGGAAGAGATAGACGAGATTATTAATATGGGCACGCTCAATGCGATATTCGTATTAGGGCGGACAATCGGTATGATCGGGCACTACCTGGACCAGAAACGTCACCACTCCAGATTGTACCGGCATCCGTGGGACGATGTTCTGTATATGTTACCAAGTGAGAGAGAGGCATTGAAATACCGGAAAGCAGAATAGAAGAGACAAGAAAATAAATTGTTGACACAGATTAACGCAGATTAAATAGAGGGAAGTTATATTACTTATACAACGAAAAAAATGACCGATAAAATCCAGATGAAGACTCCCTTAGTGGAAATGGACGGAGACGAGATGACAAGGGTAATGTGGAGCATGGTAAAGGAGAAACTTCTTTATCCCTACATTGACCTCAAAACTGAATATTATGACCTTGCTCTTGAGAAGAGGGACGAGACCGATGACCAGATAACCATAGAGGCAGCAGAGGCGATAAAGAAGTATGGCGTGGGTGTTAAGTGCGCTACGATAACACCAAACGCAGCAAGAGTCAAGGAGTACAACTTGAAACAGCAGTGGAAGAGCCCAAATGGCACAATACGAGCCATACTAGATGGTACTATTTTCAGAAAGCCCATAATGGTGCGGAATGTGAAACCCGCGGTAAGAAACTGGAAAAAACCAATCATATTGGGTAGGCACGCCTACGGCGATGTTTATAAGAATGTCGAATACCGGATTAGCGGTCCCGGGAGGGCAGAGATGGTGTTCACGCCCGAGAACGGTGTGGAAGTTAAGCACACAATACAGGAGTTCAGTAAACCGGGCATAATACAGGGGATACACAATCTTGACGACTCAATAAACAGCTTTGCCGAATCCTGCTTCGCTTACGCTCTCGACCAGAAAGTGGACCTATGGTTCTCTGTAAAGGATACCATATCCAAGACATACGACAATAATTTCAGGGAGATATTCGAGCAGATATACGAAGAGAAGTACAGGGGTAAGTTCGAGGATGCGGGGATAACCTATTTCTATACGTTAATAGACGATGCAGTAGCAAGGATAATCAGGTCGGAGGGAGGCATGCTCTGGGCGCTGAAGAACTATGATGGCGATGTGATGTCAGATATGCTTGCCTCGGTTTTCGGAAGTTTAGCCATGATGACTTCGGTCCTTGTATCGCCACACGGCTACTTCGAGTATGAAGCGGCACACGGCACGGTGCAGAAGCACTACTACAAGCATCTCAAGGGAGAGAAGACCTCGACTAACTCCATTGCACTCATATTCGCGTGGAGCGGTGCGTTACGAAAGCGCGGAGAACTGGACGGCATACCCGAGCTTGTAGCATTCGCAGACAAATTAGAAGATGCAGCTACGGGCACAATAGAGGATGGTATAATGACCGGCGACTTAGCAAAACTGGCTGAACCGCCTGCGAAGCGAGTGGCGAATACGGAAGAGTTCATGGAAGAGGTAAAGACGCGGCTCGATAATGTGCACTAAATTACAGACAGTCCGAAAATTATTAACCACAGATTACACAGATTTACACAGATTTATTTAACTTGACAATGCCAGGTTAAACGCAGAGTTCACAGAGAGTGCAGGAAGATGGCAGTTTGAGGTTTAGCGGGTTAGAACGGCTACTAACACCTGACACCTAATTCCCTCTGCGGACTCCGCGTTTTCTGCGGTGAATTTTGAAATGCGACACTGTCAAATTAACTCTAACATTATTGATTCTTACTGTCAATCTGCGTTAATCTGTGTCTACAACCTATTCCCTTCTCTTTACCATCACGCATACGTCATGCACTACTTTTATGTCGTTCTGAGCGCAAAACGATATTGCACGCTCGGATTCCGACCCTGGCTGCATCCACACTTTTTTTAGTCCTAAATCCCGGCATTCCACGACTATTTTCTCCGTTACTTTTGGCGGGACCACAATATCAACAACATCGGGTTTTTCGGGCAGTTCGCTCAGCGAATGATAGCATCGGTCGCCTGATACGGTGTCAATGCTCGGGTTCACGGCGTAAACCATGTAACCTGCTTCTTTAAGGTCTTTGTATATCTGATGCCCGTATTTCGCGGGATTACGCGAAACGCCAATGACTGCGAAGACGTTTTGTTTCCGAAGGAAGTCAGTTATCTGGTTTTCGGTCATTTTATACGCTTTATTATTGTCTTTCTTTAGTAAAAGTTTAATGCCCAGAAGCCAATTGCGTATAATCTTGCGGATAAAAGAAGTTGCCGAAGACAATTTTGGCGAAGCGTAGCGAAGCCTTTTATCCGCTGTTGAGTGACTGAGCGAAGCGGGGCAAGGTACGAAGTGCCGCAGAGCTGCCCGAACTTTTTTTCTTTGCCTGTGACCTAATAAGTACAAAGGAAATTCACATCCAAATAATATAAAAAGTCTTACTTAATATGGATGAAAATGAGGCATTTCTTCAATTGCTTCAAAGCAGTCCGCTAACGAGATTTCATAAAATATTACCCACCATTTCCCCGTGTGGCGAAAATAGGCTAAATTATATTTGTCTTCTTTAAGATATTCAATACGAGCTAACTTCCAATCGTAGGTAGGTTCAATTGCCTCTGCTCGATTATCTTTATATTTTGCATAGAAATATATAAAGTTCTGCCACCATTTAGAATATATATCTATTACATATGATCCTAAATCTAATGCAGATTGGTCACTTGAAATAAACCTTGGTTTAAGAACAGATTCGATAAATTTATCGCATTTCTTTTTAATTCCTTCTTTTGTGAATTTATCTACTTTTTGTTTTGGTGAATTATAATACCAACTCCGAGCTTTTTTTGGCATAATTATTCCTTCATTACCCAATATCAAAAATAAAAAGGAGGGGGAGGGGAAAAATACCCCCTGTTTTTTTTTATTATTCCATTATTTTCTTGAGTGGCGGAATTATCCGGGGATACCCCACAGCCATCATGTGGCATCCCGCAGCCGGCGTTCCCTTTAGATGTTCCAGAAACCCGGTAAAGAATTCTATGTTTACTCTGTCCACCTCTTCCTTCTTCTTTTCCTTGTCCTTTATCTGTTTCGTCGCTCTCATGCTCTCTAAATAATCCGGTGGCACGTCCACGCCCGCAACGTATTTATCGAAGAAATCCGCCTGCCCAAACGTCCTTGCAGGGAAAATCCCGACCAGAATAGGGACATCCGTCTTCCCCAGCTCGTTAAAGAACTTATCCAGCACATCCGTGTAGTAAACGACCTGAGTTTGCAGGTATTCGACGCCGGCATTGATCTTTCTCTTCACCTTGCCAACCTCAGCCTTCAAATGCGCTGCTCCGGGTGCCGCAGCACCACCCACATGCAGTTTCGGTGGGTCCTCTATGTCATTACCTGCAAGGTCTTTGCCCTCGTCCACCATTTTCCGTATCATGTGTATCAACGTGGTTGAGTCCAGGTCGAAGACAGGTTTTGCATCCGGTGTATCACCCAATGACACGTGGTCGCCCGCTAACGCTAAGATGTTCTTTATCCCTAATGTGCCGGCACCAAGCACGTCGGATAGAAGCGCCATACGATTCCTGTCCGAACACCTTAACTGGTAAACGCACTCCATGCCCGTCTCTTTTTGGATTTTATACGATGCGGCAAGGCTGCTGACATAAGCGAAACTCTGCGGATTGTCCGTTACGTTACAGGCTACCACTAAACCCAGCAACTCCTTCGCCATCTCTATCGGCTCGTTGACATTACCTGCTTTCTCTGGCTCTAACTCGCCTGTAAAGACGTATTTCCCTTCCTTAAACTCTCGCATCAAATCGCTATAAACTGCATCTGTCATTTTTTTTCATCACACTCCTCACTCTTTTTTGGCTTCCTCTTCTTCGGCTGGTGGCTTAGCGAACGCCATAGACATGTACCCACTGATGGTGTTTAAGTTCATCATAGCGCCCATCATGTCCATCATACCCATAGGCTTTTCCAGCTCGAATAGCCGCGGCCTCTTCATTTTGCTCCATTCGTGCGGGTCATTCATCTGCTCGAACGCATCGAGTTTGCCGAGTTTCTCCATCCGTTTGTATATCTTCACCCAGGCACAGTCCTTATCGGGGTCTATTTCGCATTTATCACCTTCTCGCACGCCACCACAGGGACCGTTCATCAATCCCTTTCCGCAGGAAGTCAGAGGGCAGACACCCGCAGTTTTGCCCAGTTCACACATTCCGCAGGACTGACAGGTCTCCTTGAACTTTGTAGGACCGCCGCCTACAAGTCCCAGTGGGTCATTTACCGGATAGACTTCCTTCGCAATGCCCATCACTTCATCCGTATACTCGGTTACTACCTGCACACCGTCACCGCAGCTCATCACCATAATCGCATCGCAGTTCTCAACGGCACTTCGTTTTTTTTGCAGAAATATCGAACACTTCTCGGTTTCACATGCCTGCATACCCAAAGGCATGACAATTTTGGTGACTTCTTTCCCTTCCTTCGTAAGTTTCTCTGCCATCTCATTCACCGCTTTTTTGTCTCCCGTACCATAGAAAGTAGCACAGCCACCACAACCCATTACTACTACCTTCTGTTTCCCCTCAAGATAACCCAGAATCTCCTCCATAGGCTTTTGTTCTTGTGCAATCATATCAGGTTATACCTCCATTTAATGGATTAATTAAAAGGATAATATATAAATTTTTCTATTTTTAAATGTAAAGTTTAAATAGCAGGGTTAGGGATAAAGATAATTTAGACAATGGCATTACCTCTGCCTGACGTGCAAGCTGGGAGCCCGGACATAAAGATAAACCTAACGAGGGTAGGCGTGACGGGAGTAAAGAAGTTAGTAGAAGTAGCGCGAGCTGGCGGTAAAAGACCGATAGTGCTTATTTCCGATTTTCATATCTTTGTAGACCTCCCGAGCAACATAAAGGGAGCAAATTTGTCGAGGAATTTCGAGGCGATGTACGAAGTGCTGGAAGAGGCGATTAACACACCGATATACGAGGTGGAGGAATTATGCAGTGAAGTAGCGAAGCGGCTGCTCGAACGCCATGACTACGCTTCTACCGCGGAGATAGGAATGCGAAGTGAGTACATGCTGAAAAGAAGAACGCCGGTGATGAAGATACAATGCCAGGAGCCTGCGATTATCTTTGCCGAGGCGCGAGCTTTTCGTAACCCTGACGGGGGGGTAAGGATAAGAAAGCAAATAGGAGCGGAGGTGGCAGGGATGACCGCATGCCCCTGCGCACAGGAACTGATGCGGGATAATGTATCGGAAGAGCTAATGAAGATGGGGATATCAAAAGAGGAGCGGGATGCTTTTTTGAATACGGTGCCCATGGCAACGCATAACCAAAGAGGGCGAGGCATAATCTCGATTGAGGTGGAAGACGACATAAGAGTCCCTATGGAGCGGATAATAGGGATAATAGAGCGTTCAATGAGTGCCAAGACGTATGAAATCCTGAAGCGACCGGACGAGGCGAAGATAGTAGAGATGGCGCACAAAAAGACGATGTTTGTTGAAGATTGCGTGCGTGAGATGGCGAAGCGCGTGGTAGAAAGGTTCACGGAACTTCCTGACGACTCGATCATCGGGATAAAGCAGATAAACGAAGAGAGCATACACCAGCATGATGCCGTTGCAGAGCGGATTGCCACGATGGGAGACCTGCGTAGCGAATTAAAAGAAAGCGATAATACGGATGAAAAATTATTAACCGCAGATTACACAGATTAACACAGATGATGAGAATCAACACGGTTAAACTAAACTAAATCGGCGTAAATCAGTGTAAATCCGTGCCTTAAATAGAAGGAGATTATGCTTTAATTATACATACAGCAAGAAATGAAGAACGCCGGGGTGGCCTAGTTGGTTAGGGCGCTGCACTCATAATGCAGAGGTCACGGGTCCGAACCCCGTCCCCGGCACTGCATCACATTTCAAAATTCACTCACCGCAGAGAACGCGGAGTTCGCAGAGGGAAAATAAAAAAAACCAGAAAATAAATTATAGACACAGATTAACGCAGATTAACACAGATGATAGGGATCAACACGATTAAACTAAAATAAATCGGCGTAAATCAGTGTAAATCTGTGTCTTAAATAGAAAAAAGCCATACTTTATATACAAAAAAAATCCGTGTAATCTGTGTAATCTGTGGTTACAAAGAAGGCTTCGCGGTTTCTTCAACGAGCTTTATCACCGTTTTTAGAGGTATGTTTAGGTCGGCGGCAACGCGTTTCGCATCCTCAAATTCCGCAGCCACATTAAGCACGTTACCTGCGGCATCGGTGCCTATTTTCACGCTTACTTCCTTCTCCACGCCTTTTAGCCTTACCTTCACCTTCCTCTGCTCCCGGTTTGCAATGAACCGCTGCTTCACCTGCATACTGCGAACACCCAGCGAGCCGGTCTCTTCCATTATCCGGTACGCTATTCGCGCGGCTTCTTGCGGTGTCGTGATCACCTTGATTATGTGCCCGCTTCGGCATTTCTTCATTTGCGCCGGTGTAATAGCCACGTCCTTCACTCCTTTCTCCGCCATAAGCACCTCTATCAGATTGCCCAGCACTTCCCCGGTAACGTTATCAACATTGGTTTCCAGCACTTCCACTTCATCCCTTGACAGGGGTAGGGGAGGGATAGGTAAAGACGAGGATTTGCTGAGTTCACATAGACTCGCTCTCAAGACGTTAGGAGGCGAGTGCGAGGGCAAATCCTTCGACCCGGCGCCATATCCCGTCTTCTCGATGCGGAATGGAAGAGGGGGGAGGGAAGATTCAACCCGATGCACAAAATGAGCCAATATCGCTGCGCCCGTGGGCGTAAGCAATTCAGAAGCAGACCCGAACGGGTCCCCTTGCGAAACCAGCGAAGAATGCCACAATATCTCGACTGTTGCGGGTGCAGGAACAGGCAGAACACCATGCAGGGTATCCACGAATCCACTGCCCACCGAAACAGGAGTGCAAATAACGATGTCGGGATGAAGGTCTAAGAACGCCGTGGTGCTGCCTATCAGGTCGCCTATTGTATCCATAGCGCCGAGTTCGTGAAACTGCAAGCTCTCTTTGGGTTCTCCGTGCACCGTCGCCTCTGCACGAGCGAGGAGGTCAAATACAGCCAGGGCGTTTTCTATTATCTCCCTGCTCAAGCCGCTGCCTTCGATTAGACGCACGAAATCGACATACTTTCTTTCAGCGTGTTCCGCACTTATGCTCTTATCGCCGCTTTTGCTAACAAACGCCACTTTTTTCGCCGTTATCCCATGCTTTTTTACTGTTTTTACTTTTAGTGCGATGTCGAAAACGGAAACCGCTTCGGCTATCTTCGATTCCGCGGCGCCCAAATCCAGTAGACTACCGATAATCATATCCCCGGAAGCCCCGGAAAAGGGCTCGAATATTAATGCTCGCATATGAACCATTCTCTTTTAGAAAAATAAAAGCCTATTAGTGGAATTACTATATCCTCAAAATTCACCGCAGAGCACACGGAGAACGCAAAGGCACCAGAAAACATAAACACTGATTGGAACAGGCTTAAAACTCTGCGTACTCGGCGCTCTCGGTGGTGAAAAGGAACGTTATAGAACGTTTAGAGAAGGTGTCACCAAAAAACGGCGAGTGCCGACCGTTTTTCACGGTTTTCTGAACGATTCGTTCTGTATACCCTTTTTATATCGTTCACAGCGAACTAAAATCAGAGCGTGGAAAAATAAATTTATGAAACACAGTACAAACACACGGAGGGGTTTGCGTATAGGCATGGTAATGCTAGCAATTTTAGGAGCAGCGCTATTGCTCTGTTCTACCCTTGTAACAGGCGCCGGAGCCGGTATCGCCGTGGCGCAAGGGGAAGAGTATCAGCAGCAGCCATTGACGGAATACAACGGGGGAGAAAGGGTCGCGCAAGGCGAAGCGGAACCGGCGATAGATGACGATGACGTGCCAATAAAAGTAGTTTATCGTGGGTATGGTTTCGCATTAAATGCTGATGGAACAGGAACGGAATTCCATGCGCTCAGAGTGAATATCATCAGGGTACGGCAGCTTGAGGCGATACGAATTAGAGAACTTATGGAGCAGAACTGGAGCATTGACGAGATACGAGGGGAGATAATGGAAAAAGCATGCGCACCCACTTACCAGGGATATATGCAGTTTGCGGAGACGCATTACAAGCTTGTTAATATTAATGTTAATACCAGCCAAGCGAAGGATAGTTTGGCGGTGAATAAGCTGGCTATTGATGCGGATATTATTCAGGCTCCTGTGCCTATGCCTATACCCACACCGGATGCGGCGAAGGCGAAACTTGAACCGACGGGAAACGCGAGTGCCGGGAACCCGCACCAGGAGCAAGAGCAAGACCAAAACCAGAGCGTGGGTAATATCTCGTTAAACGTTCTGAATTTAGGACAAAATGAAAATTTCATCACGATAGGTGAGGGCAAACTGACAATACGGGAACGTGGAGAAGCGTTTCAATTTCAATATCACGTGCTGCTAAGGAGCGAAAGATGATTGTGGAGTAAGAAAAAAAATGAAATATAGACACAGATTAACGCAGATTAACACAGACAAGATGAAAAGAAAAAATCCGTGTAAATCAGTGTCTCAAATAGAAGGAGATTATATACTGTATATACAACGAGAAAAGAGGAGATGAAAGCGACGGAATGAACAGGGGACAGGGAAGGGGCAAAGCGAAAGAGAGGGGGAAAAAGTGCCATGATGATGCCCAACCACCCCAAGAACCGAAAGCTTTATATACCCTTTCTTTCTATTGGAGAAAAAGGACGATAAATTTAAATCACAGAAGTAATTTTAACAATATGGGATAGGAAGGGGGAAAAAGGGGAAAGAAGAAAGGCGGAAGTGAAAATGAAATGAACGGCAACGTGAAAGAATGGAAACGGAAAATAGGAATAGCGTTTTTGCTTGCGGTTTTGGTTCCAGTGCCAATGGTGGGAGCAAAAGCAGAAGCAGGAATTGAAGGACTAAAAGGGATAAATTTATTCATGCTCATTGGTTATGAAGGAATGAACACTTTCACAATGCTCAGTCGCATCACCCTTGCGCTCTCATTTTTGGTTGCAATCACAGGTTTTGCCTATTTCATTCATAAAAGAAGGAAGAAAGAAGCGAGGAGAGGTAAGGAGGAAGAAATGATGGAGACAATAAAAGAAGCGAAGGAATGGAGGGGCAGAGAGGAGGAAATAATGGAGATAATAAAGGAAGTGAAAGAATTAAAGAAGAGAATAGAAGAGAAGGGGGTGGAATTAACCACCGTCTCGGATGTCTTTTTGATGCAAATTCTTCTCCTTTCGGAGATAAGAAATGTAAATATAAGGATAAGAAACGTGAATAAAGGGATAGAAGACGTGAGAACATGAATACTGTTTGGGTTAAGTGTAGTGGTCGCTCTTTGTCTCGCTATGATATCTATGCTAAAATAAAAGAAACATGACTGTGATAAACCGAAAAATAAGATTGGGAATAGCGGATTGGGTGGCGAGGATATGCCTTGTAGGTGCAGTGGTATGCCTTACTACATTGATGCCGATGGTAGGTGCTGCGCAAGCAGAAGCAGGAACTGAGGGAGAAGGAATAAATGAGACGGCTTTTTGGGCTTTCGTTACCATTGCGCTGACAGTGGTAGTTTCAGTAATTATTACAAGTATATTCCACTATCTCAGCACAAGAGAGTTGAGGAAAATGGGGACGGAAATAGCAGTGGAAAAACCTTTTCTTACAAAGAAAAGCTTTACCAAAAGGAATAAAGGAAAACTTTCTTAAAAAGAAAGTTTTATAATACAAAAGAGAAGGAGGCAAAAAATGGGAGAAGAGAGTAAGAGAGGGGTCGCGGTTTTAAATGGTAAGTTTTTTAAGGATGGTTTGAGTATCAACCCTTTTAAAAAAAGCGTTGACGGAAAAACGCTTTCGCGATTAATCGTCTATGGAATAGTAGGGTTGATCCTGGTGAGGCTCGGTTTTTGGAACAGTCCTCCAATTGATACATTCTATTTTGCGTTTGCATTCGGCTTATATCTTGACGTGAGAGTAGAACTAAGAGAGCTAAGGAAAGAGATACGAGAGAAGAAAAAATAAAAGGAAACTTTCTTAAGAAGAAAGTTTTAGAAAAAAATGAAGATAAAGATGAAAAGATGGACATTGTTATTAGAAGCAATGTTAGCTTCGCTTGTAACAATGGTGCCGATGGTGAGTGCGCACGCAGAAGTGAGCGGGCTTGCAGAAATAGAATTATGGCATGTACTATTGGCAATTTCGTTTTTTTTCGCAATTCTGACCTTTTCTTACCCGCTCGTGATGAGAATAAGGAGGAAGAGGCGGGAGGAAAGAGAGGAAGAGCGAAAAGAAGAGGAGGAAGAGCGAATAGAAGAGAAGGGAATGCGTAGAGAGGAAGAAGTGATGAAGATTTTGAGAGAGATAGAGGAATTGAAGGAGAAGATAGAGAAAAGAGGCGTGAAGTTGACGTCAATAAACCTTTCTTTAAAAAAGAAAGCTTTACCAAAGAAATAAAAGAAAACTTTCTTAAAAAGAAAGTTTTAGAAAAAATGAAGACAAAGATGGAAAGGGGGATATTGTTATTAGAAGCAATGGTGGCTTCGCTTGTAACAATGGTGCCGATAGGAAGTGCGCAAGCAGGAATTGAAGGATTAAAAGGAATAAATTTATTCCTGTTCCTCAGTTACATTACGCTTGGATTGTCATTATTGTTATTTATTTTGGCTTTTGTGTATCTTATTAAAAGGATGAAAGCAGGGCTAAGGATAGTTACGAGGAAAAGGAGGGATAGGGAGGAAGAGATAATAGAAATGATAAGGGGGATAAAAGAACTGAAAAAGAAGATAGAGGAAAGAGGGGAGAGTTTGACCTCCATTTCAGATGTCTTCTTAACTCAAATTTCTATCCTCTTGGAGATAAATAGCATGAAGGCATTAGGATTATTTGGACTGGAAGTATTGGTGGCTCTCAGTCTTGCTATAATATCTATGCTTTTCGTCATAATATCTATGATCTGATAAATAACTCATGCTCATCTATTAAATCCGATGGGAGCGCCGGTGCGACACGGGCGCTATAAAAATTGATCATGTCGAAAACCGAAAAAAAAGCATAAAGCTATAAGTAGTAGGTATAGTATAGTAAGGTATAGTATAGAACAGAGAAGGAAGGGAGTAAAAGAAAGATGAAGGTGACGGGGGATTTGGGCACCAGGGGTGACGTAGGCACTAGCCACTATGGGGCTAATGTACCTTTCCCCAGTGGCCAGTCCCTAGTGGCTATTGGCTAAATTCGCTATGAACCGAAAATCTTATATACTTCCTTGCTAATAAAAAAAACTTAGGAGGTGAAAAAGAAAAAAATGGAAACAAGAATAAAAGGCAAAAGCAAAAGAGGTAAAGCGATAATAGGGATTGCAATGGCAGCGATTATGCTCGCTTCGGTATTTGCAGCGGTGGCGCCGACGGTGATGTCAAGACCCTTAGGGCAGCCTACCAACATAGACAGCGGAGATACAGTATATATTGGTGAGCAGGGATTGAATTTCGATCTAAATAACGATGGTACCTATGGTGATGTAGGGTCATTGGAAGGGGTTACTGATACACCCACAGAAGGAGCATCTCCGATTACTGTGACAGCGGGTATGACGATACCTGAGACAATAGAAGGGAAATACTTTTTTGATACAGATGCTACAGGTACTTGGAGTGCAGGTGATTTCTACGTATTCATTGACCATGCGGAAATTTCAGGGGGCATAATATTGAATGACGCAGCACAGAATACCATAGTTGGAAAGAGCGTTCCAAAAAGTTCAGAAATAGTGTTTAAAGTAGAACCAAACATTGGAACTCAAATACCTGGAGCACTGATTGATATCAAGGTTTACGACCCTGATGGATTAGCAATTCCGACTATTGATGGTCAAGGTCTTAATAATGTCGACATACTTGGGACTACAATGTTTGTAGGGAATCCAGCACCAACGTTGACAGCTCCAGCATATGTAGCACCAGCTCACGGATTACGCATAACCGATTTAGATACAGGGGAGTACACAGTTAAATACAAGTTGGATAAAACCACTTGCAACATGCTGGCGGTTTCATCGGCAGAATATAAGTTCACAGTTCGCAGTGAGGAGCTTTCAATAGAAGCAGTAGAAGATGAAGTTGGCAAAGGAACGGACATGTCAGTAAAGATTAATGGGAATCCAACGACTTACTATTACGTAACAGTTACTGGTGTGGATGTGACTGCCCCGCCAGCGATAAAAATGGTGGGTGATGTCAAAAATTTAGATGCCACTGGAGTAGCATATCCGACAACGGCAACACCTAATCTGGCAGCGTGGGCAAAAACCGGAAGTGACGGCATTGCTGAGGTTAAGATTGCTACGACCGGCGCAGACGACAGAACCTATACAATACATGTGTATGATACAACAGCTACTATAGTAGACGGTTTTACACCGAATTATCCCACCTTTGTGGCTATTGGAGCCGAAGTTCCGACGGACGATGATGACGTGGATATAAGAGTAATGAAAGCAAAGGTGACTTTTGATATACCAGCGAGTGTAATGATAGGCGAAGAGATTAAGATTAAAGGAGCAATAAGCGCAGGCGATAGGATTGACCTAATTGTAAAAGACCAGGCGGTAATAGCTGACGATAAAGCAGTGGACGAGAACGATGAATTCGAGGTGAAATGGGATACATCGGGCTATACAACCGGTTCGTATACGCTAGAAGGTTATATAGATTTCCGAGTTGGAGGAGCTGCTGAGGTATTAGGGGACTTTGCTGGAGTAGATGATGATGGGAAAACAACGATAAGGTTAGTTTCGCCGGGACTTGATGCTGAGCAGGAGAGGAACGTAGTTGCAGAAGGTGACGACTACAAGATAAAAGGAACAGCAACAGGTATAGATGATGTGGACTACATTCTTATAGGTCCTAAGGGATGGAAAACCGGAAGTGCTGCTAATGTTCTAGGTGGCATTCTGAAAAGTTCAACATCAGTGACCAAGGACGAATTCAGCGAAGAAGAAACAATGACAGACGGCTTAGACACGGGCATGTGGGCAGCAATGATTCTTGCACCGGGACGTGATGGCGAGTATGAGACAACAGAACTCGCAGGACAATTATCATTAGCTGCTCTCGGTGTTACTGCTGGTAAGAATCAGGAGCAAATTGTGGCTATAATCATAGATGCTGTTACTACTGCAGGGAGCGATGATATATATGAGTCGTTTAGGTTCAAGGTTGAGTCACCAAGTGTAGATTTAAACCCGATTGAGCCGGTAGGAGTAGGAGAGCCATTGAAGATAAGCGGAGTAACGAACAGAGAGCCAGAAACGACAATAACAATTTCGACATTTGCAGGACCTATGGATTTACCTATAGCTCTTGCAGAGGTAGAATGGCCGACAACGGATGAAGGCGTGTTCAATGTGACAATTGACACTACGGATGCGAATGTGGGAACGTACACGATTGAAGCAGACGATGGAGATGGACATACGGATACAAAAGATGTAGAGATACTAACAGCAGTGCCAACGGTAGCGCCAACGGTAGCACCAACAGCAGAACCAACAGCAGAACCAACGGCAAAACCAACTACACCAGCAGCGCCAACAGCAGCGCCAACAGCAGCACCAACGGCAACACCGGAACCACCAGGTTTTGAAGCGGTATTCGCTATTGCAGGTCTGTTAGCAATCGCATACTTAGTGCTGAGGAGAAGGAAGTAAATACTTTCAATACAACACAAACAGCAAAAATAAAACTACAAAATTTTGAGGGGGTTTTTTTTTCCCCCTTTTTTGTTTTATTTACACACTTTTTCTTTTTAGGAGAAAAGAAAATTACCTGTGCTAAAAGAAAAAAAATATTAGTTTCTTTGATAAACCTTTCTTTTCGCGAAGCGTTTTTGATAAAACTTTTGTTAAAAGTTTTAAAGAAAGGTTTGTGGTAAGCGAAAGGATGGGGGGGGCATAGGCAAAAACAGATAAAAATGAAAACATATATCTTCAAAGTAACCATAGAAAAAGACTTTTTCGAAGATGGCAGAGAAGCCTACCATGCATACGCTCCGGCTTTAAAAGGAGCTGCTACATGGGGATATAGCAAAGAAGAAGCTATTGACAACATTAAAGAAGTAATTCAGATGATAGTAGAAAGCAAGATAGAACACCATGAGCTTTTCGAATTTGACCGGCAAAGGGGTAGTCACCATCACTACTATCATCCTGACAGCCGACGAGTAACTATTTCTTTCCACTCTCCCGCAGAAACCTTTCCACCAAAAACATTAAAGCGCATAATTGAGGAGCAGGCAGAGTGGACTGAAGCGGACCTTCGGCGTTTAAAACTTCTTAAATAAGATGTAAAACAAATTTCTTTTGGTAAAGCTTTTCTTTTTTAAAAGAAAGGTTTGTGGTGAGAAAGAAAAACAATAGAGGACAAAGGTGATTAAAATGGCGGAGAGCAATTATATTATTCCGAGAAGTTTCGTGAAGGAAGTTGAAGAACTAAGTGAATTTGAGAAGAAGGACAGACTAAATATTATTAAAGAAGTCTTCAAGATAGGAATAGAGGAGAAAAGGAAGGAATTGGCATTGGAGTCGTATAAAAAGGGGGATGTATCGCTTGAGCGGGGTGCGAAAATAGCAAAATTGCCGCTGTTAGATTTTATTGACCTCATCGAGAAGGAGAATATCTTTAGGAAGGTAGATGTTGATAATATAAGAAGGCTAATTCTTGAGGAATTCAACACCGAGATTTGATAAAAGGATAAAGAGTAAATAATGAAAGCTTCTGCAGATGCTTCTGTTATCATTGATTTGCCCAAAGATGAGCTGCTAATTAAAATTGCGAAGAAGAGATATTCAGAGATTTATGTGCCGAAAGAGGTTTTAGATGAGCATAAGAAGCCAAAGAAGCATGTTCAACGAATACGTGCATTAGAAAGAGAGGGTTTTATCGAAAGGAAAGAATTGGACGAGAGGGGGATAAAATACTACCAATCCTTTCTTAAAAGGGGAAAGTTAGGAGGAGGGGAATGCGCAGCTATTGCATTGGCGCTTCAATTAGGTTTACCTGAGGTATTATTAGATGACAAACTTGCGATAAGTACCGCCTCGAAGGTTGGATTAAAGTCCGTATCAATCTGTTATCTACCGCTATGGGGATTTAAGAAGGATTTCGTAACAAGCGATGAAGCGGAGTATTTGCTAAGAAAACTGTTTACACGGAGCGATCCGAATCTTTTAGTGCTGATGGGAATTTTACGTGAACTTGAAAGGAGTATGTAAATCTGGAGGGGTAGTTAAGAGAAATGCAAAATTTTTGTGATGGGGGGGGTTATCCCCTTTTTATATTTTTACACTTTTTCTTTTTTAGGAAAAAAGAAAATTACCTGTGCTAAAAGAAAAATCAATTCCTTTGTTAAAGATAAACTGTTAAGAAAGACGACTTTCAGTTCTCCAAATGACTGAAGAAGCATCTAAATTAGCAGGTGAGATTTTGGCGGATTTAGAGAGGAGAGGAGAAATTATTGAGTTCCGAGATGCATTTATCGCCAGTATTGCGATTACGCATAACACCACATTGTTTACCAGAAATATTAGCCATTTTGAGAGGATAAAAACTATTAAATTGTATAAATAAAAGATAGTAACCAAGAGCATGATATACTTCGAAAGCAGAGCAGACGATGGAAACGGGTATACGGTAACGGTGGAGATACAGACAGAAGTGCCAGAAGTAACGCCAACAGCAACACCAACGGCAAAGCCAACGGCAGAACCACCAGGATTTGAAGCGGTATTTGCCATTGCAGGTCTGTTAGCGATTGCGTACCTCGTGCTGAGGAGAAGGAAGTAAGGGCAAAAGGCAAAGGGCGAAAGGCAAAAATAAAAATGCAAAATTTTGAGGGGGGAAAGTTTTTTATATTCCAAATTTATAAAAGGAAATAAAATGGCAGAAACTAAGAAGGAGGGAGAGAGGGAAAAAGAAGTTTTAAAGATATTAGAGGGATGGTTGAGACGTATTTTTGGGTTCGAAAAGAGGAGAAAAAAAGAGGATTACTTTAGAAGTCCAGAATTTAATGAAGTAAAATAAAAGAAGGAAATATAGTCATTCCGAAAATTATTAACCACGAGATTACGCAGATTTAAAAATTCACCGCAGAGCACGCGGAGTTCGCAGAGGAATTAAGTTCATTCGCAGATTTTAGACAATAAAACAGAAAATAAATTGTAGACACAGATTAACGCAGATTAACACAGATGATAAGAATTAACACGATTAAACTAAAATAAATCTGCGTAAATCAGTGTAAATCTGTGTCTTAAATAGAAGGAAGCTATACGATATATACAATGACAACAGAAAACAAATTTACGCCGCAGAATTTGGATTATATCCTGTCGCTTGATTCGGACAGATGGATATTTCATGCGGACATGCTCGTGGACAAGGCGCATGTAGTGATGTTAGAAGAGCGGGACATAATAAGCCGTGAACAGTCGCGGGACATTCTGAACGGTTTAATCGCGATAGAGCAGCGTGGTGCGGCGGAGTTTATCGAGCAAGAACTGCTCGCACACGCATACGACGACGTGCATACGGCGATTGAATCGGTACTGATACGCGAACTGGGCGAGGGCACCGGCGGCAGGATGCATACCGGGCGCTCGAGGAATGATGAAGTAGCCACGTGCATACGGATTGCGCTGCGTGACGACCTGATAGAGCTTATGAAAGGCGTGAACGAGTTAAGAAGGGCGGTAATAGAAAAAGCTGCGGAGCACGTTGATACCGTGATGCCGGGCTACACGCATTTGCAACATGCACAACCAACTACACTCGCACATCATCTGTCGGCATATTCCGATGCGTTCGCACGCGACTTTACGCGGCTCGTGACGGTTTACGAGCGCACAAACGTAAGCCCGTTAGGTGCTGCTGCTTTCGCTTCCACGGGCTTCCCGTTAGACCGAGCGAGCACTGCGAAACTATTAGGGTTTGATTCCGTGATGCCAAATTCAATGGATGCCGTATCCACACGGGATTTCGTTATCGAAGCGATTGCGTGTTTTGCCAATCTGATGACTAACCTGAGCAGGCTTGCCGAAGAGATAATACTGTGGAGCACCGCGGAATTCGATTTTGTGCGTGTTCCCGAAGACTACATAACCGGGAGTTCCATAATGCCGCAGAAACGAAACCCCGACTTCGCTGAACTCGTCAGGTCGAGAACAGGCACGGTATACGGATGTTTAATGAGCGCACTCGCTATATGCAAAGCGTTACCCTACGCGTACAACCGCGATTTACAGGAGGTTACGACACACCTATTGAAAGCGACCGGAACCACTGCGGCTTCGGTATCCGTGGTGAACCATATCGTAGCGGGACTGGAGGCGAAGAAGGAAGAAATGAAGAAGAAAACACTGGTCGGATTCACCACCGCAACTGAATTGGCGGATACCATTGTCCGAACGACAGGGATTTCATTTAGAACCGCACATAAGATTGTATCGTCACTGGCTCCTGTTTTAACGCATAAAGAAATCCATGAATTGGAATCAGGAGGAGACATACTGCGTAGAATAGATGCGCTCGCGGTGGACATCAGCGGTAAAAAACTCAGCGAGCTGGGACTGACCGAGGAGAACGTAAAAGAGGCGATGGACGTCTGTTCAAACATAGAAAAGAGGAATGTGTATGGCGGACCTGCGAAAGAGCAGGTGCTGAAGACGATAGAAACGAGGTTTACACGGGATTTGAACAGGGATGAGGAATTGATAGAAGCGAAGGAAGAGGGAGTAAAAAGGAGTTTAGAGGAGTTGGAAAGAAGGATAGCGGAGTTGAGATGAGCACAGTCTAAAAAAAATAAATTGCAGACACAGATTAACGCTCGTGGGCTCTGCCCACATTCCCGCAAGCCCAGAAAGGGCTTAATTAACACAGATGGACAATAAAAATTCACCGCAGAGAACACGGAATTAGAGGTTTAGTTCATTAGCGGTTCAGCTCGTTAGCCAAACCGCTAAACCTCTAAACCGCTAAAAGATTAGTACCCTTTATATATAAGCAGATAATATTAATGATTACGGGGAAGCGAGAAAAGGGAAAAAAGGCGATTTTTTTTCTCTTTGCGCTGCAGAATAAGGGGCAGGGATTTGCCCTGTCGCCCCGAGCGCCCTGCTCTGTAAGGGCGTAAAAAGCGAAACTAAAAGCAAAATAGGAGGTTGTGTAAGGCAAATGGGATATAGTAGAGAAAGAAGGGACATAAGTTCTCCCCTGAACGTTGGGGATACTTATGATGTGAAAATAGAGGACGTTGGAAGAGAAGGAGATGGAATAGCGCGAGTAGAGGGATTTGTGGTCTTTGTGCCCAACACGAAGAAAGGGGATAATGTGAAGATACAGATAACGAAAGTATCGAGAAGAGTTGGATTTGCAGAAGTAGTTACGGAATGAAATTTCGTTTGTTCCTCATGCTTCGAATTTTAAAACAATTCCAAATATCTTCCTTTTTTCTTTTTTTCTTTTTTTGTTTTTTGCACGGTCTGGAAGTATAGTGATTTATCGTGATTTCAGTTCAGCTAGCGCAGCTTTGGGTAGACGGTAGTGAAGATGGGGAAGGAGAATAAAAGGACAATAGCTGCTGTGGCTTCACATAAAAATAGAGAAACAGGATGGCGGTCTAGAAGTGATAGAGGAAAGAAATTTTACAGTCAAAAATGTCCTTGGTTTATATCAAGATTGACCGGTAGGTAACCACAAACCACGAATAAATTTGCGATATGTTTATATATAAGGTAAAACGAAAATAAAAGAAGTATGAAAACGAAAGCGCTATCTGTTTTAATAATGGTGGTGATGAGCATACTGCTTGTGACTATAGTTATGGTGCAAGCGGATACAGCGCCAACCATCATCTCATACACAATCTCAAACCGAACAATAACGCCACCACAAGCAACGGGAATAGATGTTGAGTTCTCTGAAACAGTAGCCTACTGTATTGCGATAGAAAAGGATACAGCAACGATATACGATTGGACCGGAACTGCTAAAAACCCGAGCGCTAAAACATGGGCTGGCACTTATGAAACAAACGGCACGGTTGTTCCAGCAGGTGTTTACACAGTGAACGTAACGGGAACGAACACGACGACTAACTTAAGTGTGGTTAATAACACCGAAACGATAACCGTGTTAATGAACGTAATCAGCATCGGCACGGTCGTTGGAAACAAGACCGTTTCGATAAGCATTGATAACGCATCGAACATCGGTTCCGCGGACATAAACGTCACCTATAACTCTTCGGTATGCGTGATTACTGAAGCAACCAATGGCAGTTTTGATATTACCTCGGCAAATCTTGAACAGAATGAAACGGGTTGGGTACGTATCAGTGCGTTCCAAGCAGAAAACCCGGGGCTGACTGGCAGTATTATCCTCGCTAATATCACATTCCAGAGCAACGGCACCAGTGGCACATCTACTCTTAATCTCACCGTGAACAAGCTCACTGGTGCAACTCCAGAGTGCAATGACATATCGTATATCGTTGTAAATGGAACATACCTTACCTTTTTGAACGGCGATGTCAATGATGATGGAGAGGTAACGCTTTCCGATGCAATGTATCTCGCAAAACACGTGATTGGCATAACAGGATTTGAAGACATCGTTGAAGCGGCAGCAGATGTGAATGGCAACGGTGAGATAGAGATTTCCGATGCGATGTATCTTGCGAAGCACGTGCTCGGCATACCAGGATTCGAAGAACTCAAGTGAGTGATTGTACCAGATAGCGAATAGAGAAGGAAGTTGGCGCATACGCATACTCCCCTCTTTTATTTTTGTTTTATTTTTGTTTCTATCGCAAACAACGATGGAGAAAGAGGAAATGGTGAGTGGGATAAAGGTAAAAATAGTTACAAAGATAAATGTGCCATCTCTTGCAACATCCTTATTGATGCTTATTTTTATTGTGTTTGCATTCTCCATGCCGGTGTTGGCAACGGAGGTTGTCATTAATGATGCAAGTGCATGTCCCAGCAATATTACATTCACAGATATTACGATTAAAAATGCCACAAACGCCGGTGTAATTGATTTAAGTCTGTATTACAATCCATCAATGGTCATAGTAATCGAGGTAAAAGATAGTGAATTTGACGTTATTATACCAAATCTTGCGAAAAGTTCCACGGGATTAGTCAGGATGGGTGCATTTCAAGCCGAAAAAACAGGATTAAATGGGCCCTCTATAGTTACAGCGAACCTCACACTTAAAGCAGTAGGTGATCCAGGTAGCACCAGCCCTTTAAACATTATCGTTAATGAGCTCAAAGATGCAACTTTTCAAGGCAATGATATTCCTTATACCATAACCAATGGGACATTCACAGTCACCTCTGCTATTGACAACGCCCCTCTGGTAATCACCATCACATCCCCAATAAATGGTTCCACTCTCGGCATTCTAAGCAACTCAGTTATTGGATGTATCACGGGCGAAGGTGAACTTACAATTGCAAAACTGACACTCAATGACGATTTTGTAACGACCTTAAACAAAGGATGCTTCAACGTAAAAGTAAACTATAGAGCAAACGAAACGAATAGAATAGAAGTTTTTGCGAGGGATAAAGCGGGAAATGCAAACACCAGCCAGGTGCTGGTTAACGTGCTGCCAAATATTGTGGTTGTGAATAAGACCGCGATAGCGAATCGAACCATAGAGATAACTGAGGCTAAAAACGCTACAAATACCGCAATTGAACTTAATGCAACGAAAGCAGCAAATGTAAGTGTAACAATAAACGCGAACACAAACGCATCGGCATTGAACGCGACACCTGCAACGAGCGCTTATGGACTTGCACAAAACCAGCATTCGCTTGAAAAATATATTAACGTAGATGTAACGGGCATTGACAGGGCTAACCTCAGCTTTGTTTCTCTGTACCTTTACTACACTATTGCTGACCTCGATAGAAATGGAGACGGAGACGCTGACGATCCGGGGGATTTAAATGAGACAGCACTGGAAATATACTGGTTCAATCCGAACACAAGCTTGTGGATGCCACTGGGACCCGGAACTGATGTAGATGGGAAACCAGATTATACTGTTTTAGGAGGGCCGAAAGTTATAGACAGCGAGAGGAACAAAACGGAAAAATATGTTAAAGTAACTCTAAATCACTTCTCAACTTTTGCTCTGGTTGCTGAGAAGATACCAGCACCTGTAACCCCTACTCCAACACCGTTACCCGAAGGCGGCAGAGGCGTTGGCACTCCATCTCCAACTTCCACTCTCACACCCACTCTGATACCGGCTGAAGCACCAACGCTTGCCCCGACCGTTACGCCGTCAGTAATACCAACTCAAACTTCTGCTCCGGCAATACCAACATCACCAGATGTACCGTTTTCGGCGGTAAAATGGCTCATAAGGATAGTAGCGATAGCAATAGTCGCTTCGGCGATAATTGTATCAGCGGTCTATTATTACTATCTATAATAGGATGCAGCGTGAAAAAAAGAGAAAAATAAATTATTGACACAGATTAACGTCTGTGGGCTCTGCCCACATCACCGCAAGCCCTGAAAGGGCTTAATTAACACAGATGATAAAAATCAACAATGTTAAACTTAAATAAATCCGTGTAAATCCGTGTCTCAAATAGAAGATGGTTACATTTTATATAAAATAAAAAATAAAAGAAGAAAGTTAAGGTTTAATTAATGGATTAGATTAGATTAAAATAATCAGTGGGTGGGGGATACAAGATGAAAAGGGCAATCATTATCGTAAAAGGAAGGGTACAGAAGGTTGGATACCGGGACTTAGTAGCTGACTGGGCTATGGACCTGGGCGTAGTTGGTTTCGTTGAAAACCAGCCAGATGGAACTGTAAAGATAGTTGCAGAAGGAGAGGAGGAAATTTTAGAGGAGTTCGTCAGGAAAGCACAGCCGGAGGATGATTCTCTGATAAGAATAACGCAGGTTGACGTAGAGTATGAAAAAGCAACAGGAGAATTCGAGTTCTTCGAGATAAAGAGAGGGAGCTCCGAAGAGGAGACTGCCGAGAGACTGGATACTGCTGCAAAATCGCTGAAGGTGTTGATTAAGACAACTGCGATGATGAACGAGAACCTTGGCAATAAGATCGATGCCGGCAATGAGGAAATAAGTTCTATCATAAAAAGCGGAAATGAGGCGCTTGCCACAAAGCAAGATGTGATGATCGGTAAGCAAGACCAGATGCTGGAGAAACAAGACCAGACAATATCAATCATAAAAAGTGGCGTTGACGAAACGCGAGAGTCCCGAGAGGAAAATAAAACCATTCTGCAAGATTTTCACCGTGACACGATCCAGCGATTCGATAATCTGGACACAAAATATGGAAAGATAGCAGAGAACATGGAGCGTATTTTGGAAGAATTGAAGGAAGAGCGTAAAGAATACAGGGAATCAATAGAAAAGTTGGTTAATGCGATTATCGGGTCGAGAAAGGGAGGTGGAGCGAATGATGAATGATTATAGTCATCCCAGTAACAAATTGCAATTAATGAACCACGAGATTTCACAAGATTAACACAAGAAAATAGAAAATGAATTATTGACACAGATTAATGCTAAGGGGGCTCTGCCCACATCCCCGTAAGCCCGGAAAGGGCGTAATTAACACAGATGAAAGGAGCAATGCCGTTAGCCCAGCTCAACAGGAACAAAAGAATTTTTGATAACTGCGGGTGGGAAAGAAGAGACGGTTGAGGTAGTATCTACCAAACCAACACCGTCATCTAATGGCGGTAGTGATAGCACACCATCCCCCTTGCCCTCGCTCTCTCCAACATCGAGCCTGAGCCCGAATCCAAGTCCCTCGCCTCCAAAACACAGGATACCGTGTTTTGAGGCGGTATTCGCCATTGCTGGACTGCTCGCGGTGGTGTACTTAGTGAGAAGGAAAAGGGAGCAATACCAGGGGTTTCATGAGGATTGAGCAAATTTTTGTTGAAACTCTAACAGCCACTTCCATAACGGTATAAACTTTATCCTTTTGCCCTTAAACTCTTCCTCTGCTTCGTAATCCCACGTTATTACCAACAAATCTTCGCTTTTCAATTCCTTTGATGCCTTTATCAACGATTTCAGTTCCCGTTCTCTCGTATCAATATCCTCAATGTCGTAGCAAACTTGGATCAACTCTTTCAGTTTCAAGCCTTCCTTAAGTACGAAATCCACTTCTTTCCCTTCCGGACTCTTGTAATAATATATTTCCGTAGAAGGTGCGAAGCACGATTTCCTTCTCAGTAGCTCTATCGCAACCATATTCTCCATAAGTCTGCCCATGTTCTCAGAAAAACCCATTGTATTCGTTAATGTTAATAGTCCTGTATCTGTGATGTAAACTTTGGGGATAGAATTTAGCTGAACGCCTTTTACGGAATATGAAAACTTGTATATCGGATAAACGAAGAGTGCATCCTGAAAATAAGCGAAATAATTATACAGTGTCTTTTTGCTCACATTTATATTCTGCGACTTCAAGGTATTGTAAAACCTGTGAATGGAAAATTCTTTTGCAAAAGTGCTCAGTAAAAACTTCATCATCACCTTCACTATGTGCAGATTCTTTACCCCGTATCTCTCAATTATATCCCTGTAAACTACGAGGTCCAGATATTCGATGAAAAACCTTTTCCTGAAACCCTCGTCTTTGTTGAGTACAACCTGTGGTAGTCCTCCATATCGAATGTATTCGCGCATGAAGTGCTTTATCATGCTCTCTTCCGAGGAACTGCGGTATTGCCCTTTCCCTTTCCCACGAATCTTCGCAAATTCAAATCCTTCCGCTTTCAAATACTCGCGGAACGAGAAGGGAAAAAGAGTGTAGCTTATGGTTCTCCCTCGCAGCGCAGTGGCTATTTCTTTTGACAGGAGTCGGGAAGAAGAGCCGGTTATGAAGATATAAAAACGCTTGAGCTCATACAAGCTTCTTATTGGCTTCTCCCAGTTCTCTACGTTTTGTATCTCGTCAAAAAATAGGTATTCAGGTTCGTTTCCAAAGAGTTCTCTATGCACGTTCACAATCTCTTTTATTTCCTTGAATGTTATACCAGCCAGTTCCGGATATTCGAAGTCGAGGTAAAGGATACGATTTTTATCTTTTTCGTTGATGTTAACGTCGCTCATTAATTGATAGAAATAGTAAGTCTTGCCCGCTCTTCTCGACCCGATGATACTCACAACAGCATCCTTAGTGATGCGGATTTTCAATTCCCTGGGAATAAGCTCCGGTAGTTTCCTTTCATGGAAGTCCAGGATATATCTTGCTATTACTTCTCTTTCCATAGTTATTATCATTTAATTTAAGGGGTAAATAATATAAATATATTTACCCTTTAACTTTCTTTTCCTGCAATAATGCACGGAGCGAAAATAGATACGAGAAAATAAATTATAGACACAGATTAACGCAGATAGATGATAAAAATCAACAATGTTAAACGTAAATTTAGAAAGTCCGTGTAAATCGGTGTAAATCTGTGTCTTGAATAGAACTTAGGAGGTTATACTTTATATACCATTAAAAAGGTCAAAAGACGGCGGTAATTATTCACACCCGGGAGTATCAGGGTTATTCGCACCTTTTAAATTTAAAA
>JAYEII010000014.1:0-48733 GCA_034660015.1 Methanobacteriota archaeon
ATTGATAGGAACCTCGCATGTTTTAATTCGGCACATTTCGAGTTGGGTCTTGATCAACCGGTGATACTGTTCAGCAGAAAGGTTCCGGTTGGTGAGGTGGTCAGGTATCTGGCGGGGATTGAGAGTGAGGAGATAAAGAGGGAGGTGGAAAGGTTGAAGGGAATGCGGATAGAGATTGGAGGTGATATTGTTTCTATTAAGGATATTGCTATGCGGTATAATGTCGGTAAAGAAGCAATAAGAGCGTGTTTGAATCATCCGGAGTATGTGGTGTTTAAAGAGGTAGTTGTTAAGAAGGAGCTGTTGAGAGAACTCAAGGTGCAATTGATGTCTATTGAGAAGTACGTGCAGGCACGTGAGATCATCGAAGAAACCTGTTTAACAAACGCAGACGAGGTGCTGGCGCACCTCGGGTTCCGGGTGCAGTGGAAAGGGTTGGATCCAAGTGCGGCAACCATTGCGCTTCAATAAGTGTTGTATTTAAACCACTAAAAAAAATTCTAACGACCGAATTGAGCCGATTTAGTGAGTCTTCGAGCTAAATTTGGTCTCCAATGATTTGTTATGTGCGCAGGTATTGATTCCTACTGAGAACTGCCCGGGTATGCTGTTTGGCTAGCTCCCTGGACCATCCACTCATCAAGCATGCGGACAACGTCATTTGGCTCCAGATCCTCAAGGCGTCCCAGATACCAGCGTACTATCGCTTTCAATACCAGATTCGCTTTGTCAAGGAGTGAGGCAAGTTCGCCGGGATCGGACTCATATTCACCATGAACGATCCGACTGCGCGTGCTGTAGATTTCGTTCAAAAGGTCCATCCGGTCCCGCGGCGATCCGAACTCGTCATTGAGAATGGCCGCTCCTCGCATACGAAAACGATGTGTGACCTCGAGGGTCGGCGTGTCATTGGCTAGAAGGGTCTCAAGCGCCATTACGATGTCCAAGAACGCGTCGGCAGGACTCCGCCGTGAGGCTGCGGCTCGGATCCTTCGGAGCGGCAAACGCAACAGTTTCAGCTGTTTCTTCTTGGAGACTTCCACTAGCCTGCTCATGATCTCGTCGATCTTCGTTATGTCGGACTTCGTGAGCTCGATAGCGCCACCCCGCCCAACATTTAGCGTGTCTCCTCCGCTTATTCGCCCTACCCTGAGGAATGTGTTTGTGATCTCCTTGGCAAGTAGCAGGAAGCGAGCGTTCCCATCCTTGACGAGATACAGAGCATTGAGAACGTCATCGACGAGATTCTCCGCATTGTTGAAGTTGTCGTAGGTATTCTTTCTCCCCTTGAGCATGCCCTCGCAAATCCACCCTTTCACGTTCAGCAAGTGTCTGCGTGGAGAGATTGTCACGTATTCTTCCCATTGTGTATACTCGTCCAGCTCCGTGTCGGTGATAGGCCTGAATGAAATCATACCATTACACAGAGAGAACGGCTCTGGGGCGATCAGGTTCTCAACGTAGTAGACCAGTCTGATCTGCTCCCTTGTGGATGTGATATCGCTCTTGAACTCATCAACTACCATCTGGATTATCTGATAGTCCTTTGTGAAACTCCTGGCCTTTTTGAAGTACCGGAAAAGCATGGCTGTGCCGTACGCCCTCTTCGGGTACTTGCCCATTTCAACTCCGTGTTTTGCGACGAATGCCTGGGACAGCACATTCAGCGACTGGAGGGGCTCGCTTCCTTCCAGCAGATCGTGGAACCTGATGTAGAACGTGGGGAAGAACTCACGGGTGCGGTCCTCAGTTACCAGACTGGAAGAGTTTGGGTCGCTCTCTTGAGGCTTCCAATACGCAACTGAAAAGTGATCCTCAGGGAACATCGGTCCGTAACCTTGCTCTTTCGCATACTGTAGAACGAACGTCACCGCACTCTCTAGGGCCTTTGCCACTTCCTGGATTTCATCGTCCATCGTCTTGCATCACCTTCAGCCTCGTCAAGACGTGTTGACAAGCGCACATAATATTTACTTTTATGTTATTGTTATGTGTCATAAAAGTTTTCGGATTTTTGGTTTGTGAGATGTCAAGCAAGCAGGGTTACCGAATGCAGATGAGGTGCTGGCGCACCTCGGATACAAAGTAGCATGGAAAGGGTTAGACGTGAACGAGGCGAGGATTGCACTTCAATAAGTGTCGTATTAAAACCAAAAAATTCTAACGCAGTGTTGAGCTATCGGCGACCGGGCCTTGTATGGTCGCCTGCTCAGCAAGATAATGGTTTATTGAAAATCCCCCAAAACTCAACAGTCGGGTATCTCCTGACCATTTTCATACCATTTCAACATTAATGCTGGTTTAAAAGAGAGAGCTAATCCATATTGATATTGGAATTCACGTTCGCCTTTTGGTTTGGAAGTAAATTCCCTCAATTTAGCGTCATCATTTCCATCATCATTTTTGAACTTCAGTTCAATCACTAATAAATTATCGTCTTTATTCGATTGCCATCTTCTGTGAATTATAACATCTGGACGTTTCCGTTTACCCTGTGAGTTTGTCTTCGAGTCACCCTGACTCCCCTCCCGTGTATATTCGCAATCAACGTCCCATCCAGAGAATGCATATTCCAGATACACTGCTAATCTATGAGAAAACGCCCATTCTAATCCATCCCTTAGTATTTTTTCGTCATTCAATTGTAGCCGTTTTATTGCCTTTTGGATTTCAGTTTTAATATCATCAAATCCCATTTTTGGTTTTCGTTTTATAGAGCTAAAAGTCACTTTTATATTGTTGACACGTATTACAAAAGTTTTTCTATTTTCCCCGCTTATGTCCAAAGATATGAGAACTTACAGGGGGCACTACTTCAAAGTGATCGCGTGATAAGGTGCCGCTCAGCACAATCAAGAGAAATTAACGGGTGTGGAAAAGTACGGAGAGGCACGTGAAATCATCGAAGATTTTGGGTTACCGTATGCAGATGAGGTGCTGGCAACTCTCGGGTTCACCGTAAAGTGGAAGGGGTTGGATGCTGATGAGGCGAGGATTGGGTTACATGTTGCTTAAGCAGGATAAATTATATTCGCTGTCACATCTTTATTACTTTTGAGCGAATAAAGACAGCGGAAAAAAGATCCATATAAAGAATGATGAGCTATTTTAACCACTCTTCTACATTTTCTTCAATCAGTATTAACATTTTCTTAATTCTATCCAGAATTTCTGTTTGTAATAGTGGATATTCCTCTATTTTTATCACTCTATGTCCTATTAACTCCCCATTGATTTCTCCCAATCTCTTATATGCTTTTTCACTTCCAGGTCCTCCTCCTATCATATCGTAGATATGGTCAAAGTTATTTCTATAAACTCCCAAAATTTCTAAAGTTGGCTTCACATGATTATTTTTATATAAATCCCCCCAATTTCCTGATTGGATAAGATATTTATGAAGATCATCAACGAAAAGATGCAGTGAATCTTGATCTGTAACTTGCCTATCCCAAAGTTGATTACTTATTCTTGATGTTTCACTATTATCCTCAAATAATCTTTTCCCCATAATCTTTGATGCTTCATTAACTCGATACCTTAAAGCAACTATTTCAGTAGTTAGGGATGAAATACGATTTCTAATCTCAGTTGCTTTTTCTATTTTTTCCTTATCAATTTTAGCAGCGTCGAGAATTTTCTTTTGGTATTCATCGTCAGAAAGTAATTCTTTCGCCCTCACTAGAAGATCTCCAGACTCATATCTCCTTTCTAACTCCGTTAACAACTCTTTAATTGTAATATTACGATGAATAACAGGCACGTCACTCACCTTTCTTCCCTTTTTCTTGCTCACTTAGCATCTTAAGTAAGGCTATTATCCCGGCTCCGATAGCAATTCCGGCTGCAATAGCTAAAAGTGCGTCAAGAGCATCATCTCCGTTAGCCATCTCTTCATCCCCTGTATTTCCATTAGCTGAAAGTATATAAATAACTTGCTATATTTTCCAGTAACAAATGTTTTCAGAGATAAAAGAATGAACCTCAAAAATATCAGCGCCGAAGAAACCCACAAAATCCATTTTTTATATTAATAGATAATCCATATAGTTCATGGAGGATGGAAAAATGGCAAAACCATATATCATAGGAAAAATACCCTGGGAAGATGTAGATAGCAGAGGAAAGGAAGGTATCTTTGAAACTTTAGATAACGAACACCCAGTCTCCCTTCCAAATGTAGAATTTGAACGAGCGTATCTTCCTGTAATTTGCAAAAAAGGTGGAGCACCTAATATCCTAACCGCCGAGGATATTGAACCTGTTGAAAGTGAGGAGAGAGAAATGGGAGTAGAAGTTGCCTATTCCTGTCGAGCAGATGGTGATTGTGTAAACTGTAACGAAAATATGGGAGCAAGGATAACAATGTGGGAATATCCAGAGTATGTGTTCCAAATTTTTGAGGCAGATGAAGAAGATAACTGTAAAAGTTCAGACATTGGCTTTTTGGATTCTTTAATTGAAGATATTATCTGGGCACAAAAATATCGAGAAGAGCATCGAGAATGATTCTTTTTCCAATGTGGAGATACTTTCGGAACTACTGTAAAAGCAAGAGGAAATAGCAGGATGTTAGATTTATTACACGTCCGTGCTGGGGATTCATGTGCGCAAAAAAAACGAAAAATATATATAATATTGCACAAGATATGTTAGGGATAGGATAGATACGGCAGGCAGACCAAGAGGAGAAATGATTAGCGAAAGAGGAAGCGAGAGCGAGGAGATGAAGAAGGAAGGTGGGTCAGGTTGATTTTAGTCGAACATTATCCAGTGCTTATTATTGTAATATCCATGCTTTCTGCATTTACCATTCTGATTGCAGGGTGGCTGAATAAGAAGACCTGTTTGCCTATTTCCCTCGCAACCATTTTCGTGCAGCTATTGCTCGCTTTTTCCATTTTACACCATGTCGTAACTAGTGGAACGATACATTACTGGCTGGGTGGATGGGCGCCCCCCTGGGGCATAGAATACGTCGTAGATGCATTCAATGCATACGTGCTGGTTATCGTTCTATTCATCTGCCTGTTAACGGTGATATATGCAAAGAGGAGCATAGAAAAAGAGCTGCCTCGTAAAATCGTGTCGTTCTACGTGGTCTTTCAACTGCTCGTTACCGGTTTATGCGGCATCACGGTAACCGGAGATGTGTTCAACCTGTATGTATTCCTGGAGATAGCTTCTTTAGCGGCGTATGCGTTAATAGCTGCCGCGGGTGGGAGATCGTTAAAAGCAAGCTATAACTACGTGATTATGGGTTCCATAGGCGCTTGTTTCTACCTTCTCGGTGCGGGTTTCCTGTATTCCGTAACCGGCTCGCTTAACATGGCTGACCTTTCGTATTTATTGCCACCGCTATATGGGAATAAAGTAGTGCAAGCGGCGTTTGTCTTCTTCGTCGTTGGGATAAGCATAAAGATGGCGCTTTTTCCTCTCCATATCTGGCAACCCGACGCATATACGTACGCACCATCTGCGGTTAGCGTGATAATCGCAGCGGCGATGTCAAAGGTTTCAATTTATGCATTTATAAGGATCTTTTTTTCGGTGTTCACCACGGATTTTATCCACATTTACGTGCCCATCACTGATGTTCTTTCATGGATAGCTGCGATAGCCATCATTGTGGGCTCGGTTATCGCAATAATGCAGACTAATTTGAAGCGAATGCTTGCTTACTCCAGTGTCTCACAAATAGGCTACATCGTGCTTGGTGTGGCACTATTTTCCACTCAATGGGGACTATATGGTGCGTTGATACATATATTGAATCATGCAATAACAAAGGGATGCCTGTTTATGGTTGCAGGTGCCATTATATACCGGACTGGATTGAGGAGTATAAAAGATTTTGAGGGATTGGGTCAGAAAATGCCTTACACCTGTGCTGCTTTCACGATAGCGGCGTTATCAATGATAGGGGTGCCGCCAACCGTGGGATTTATAACGAAATTGTGTTTAGTGTTAGCGTCTTTAGAAGCGGTAGAATACGCCTATGTAGCCGTTATACTCGCCAGCACGCTGCTCAACCTGGTCTATTTCTGGCGGGTGATAGAGCGTATGTATTTTGTGCGGAAGGAGGGAGCGGGAGAAAACGAACATGCGATAAAAAAGGAGGAAGCACCGGTGAGCATGGTTGTTCCTGCGTTAATACTTGGAGCGCTCTGCGTTATCGTTGGTATCCTGTGGCTTGCAGGTGCGGAAACACCTTTACAAGAGATAGTTAAACAAGCAGTTAGTGCATTGGGGGTGGTAGCACCATGACAGAGGGATTAATAGTTTCCAGTTACATACCTCTACTTGCAATTCTATGCCCTGCTACCGCTTCGATTCTCATATTGCTGTCCAGCAAGCGACCGAACATAAGAGAGAGCTGGACGATTATCGCGGGCATATTGCAGTTTTCGCTCATTGCATCCATGATACCGACTGTTCTGGACAAAAAAGTCGTCCAATGCCTGTTATTTCCACAGACGATGTTTGAGGGAATTGCATTTGGATTCAAAGTGGATGCTTTTGGCCTTATTTTCGCGCTCACCGCATCATTTTTGTGGATTCTCGTTTCGTTCTATTCCATAGGATACATGAGGTCTTTGAAAGAGCATGCGCAGACGCGATACTATTTCTGCTTTGCTATCGCCATATTCGGTGCCATTGGCGTTGCGATGTCCGCGAATTTACTCTCGATGTTCGTATTCTTCGAGATATTAACGGTATCCACGTATCCGTTAGTTATACACGAGCAGAGCGAAGAGGCGATAAGGGCAGGTCATAAATATTTCGCATATCTGCTCACTGCGGGCGTTTTCCTCCTGTTCGCAATACTGATGACTTATTATCTTACCGGGACCACCGATTTTACAGGAGGTGGAATAGAAGCACTGAGAACGGGTTTTGAAGCGGGTGATTTAGCCTCATTGACACTGATAATTTTGTTCTTCTGTTTCTTGCTGGGGTTCATGAAAGCGGCATGGATGCCTTTTCACTCGTGGCTTCCTACTGCAATGATCGCACCCACGCCGGTAAGTGCACTTTTGCATGCAGTAGCGGTGGTGAAGGCGGGAGTGTTTGGAATCGTCAGGATTGTATGCTATATCTATGGCGTGGATTTGATGACTTCGCTCGGACTCGGATTAGCGCTTGCATGCATAGCGGGCTTTACAATGATTGTCGCTAATTTGTTTGCCATCGCACAGGATAACTTGAAAAGAAGACTGGCATACTCCACGATAAACCAACTATCGTATATAATCCTGGGTGCGGCGTTGCTAACTTCAAACGGGATAAGGGGAGCGATGATCCACATTCCTTTCCATGGGTTCATGAAGATAACGTTGTTCCTTTGCGCTGGTGCGATAATGGTGGTGACAGGGAAGAAGAACATAAGTGAGATGGGAGGCGTAGGAAAGAAAATGCCGGTAACGATGCTTGCATTCACCATAACCGCGTTTGGAATGTGCGGCATTCCACCCGCGTGTGGGTTTATAAGTAAATGGTTCCTTTGCCTGGGGACATTACAAGCGCATGAAATTGTCTTTTTGTTTGTTCTCTTAATAGCTTCTTTGCTGGATGTCGTTTATTTCTTCCCCATCATACATACGGCATTCTTCAAGCAGCCAGAAGGGGAGGCAAAAGAGATAGAAGTAAAAGAAGCACCTTTGTTCATGCTCATTCCGTTATCAATAACCGCGATTTTCTCGGTTTTATTCCTCCTGGATTTTATTCTGGGGCTGAACGTAATCTCTATGTATTTCTATAAGCTTGTAGAAGTAGCGCTCGGGAATGTAATTTAAACCGGTGTCCTGTTCCACCCAGGTGTTAGGTTTTAGGTGTCAGGTTTTGGGACTTTCAAGCGGATTAGAGATGTTGTTTTTCTTTTTTAGCGCTTTGCTTTTTCGGTTATCTAAACCGCTAAACCTCTAAACCTCTAAACCGCTAACTCGCTAAACCGCTAATTGAACTCACAATGCTAAGCCAGCCACCCATGTATTAGCATAGCAATCAGATATAACGCGAAAAAGAGAAGCACCAGCAGCACTCCGGTTCCAATGCTCATTCGCTCCAGGGGTTCTTCCGCTGGTCGCATCTTCACTTCTTCCAGGTCTCGCTCATAATGCCTGTACACCGGATGTATTACCAGATTGTAAACGAAAACAAAAGGTTTCAACAGCGCTACGCCTATCGTGTCCACCACCATTCTTATTCCTCTTATTGGATTCTTGCCGAAGGTGACGAAAGAATCCGCAATTCTCAGTACTACCTTCTCCAACCCAATCGCAAAACGCGCTAACGGATTCTCACAGAACCATATAAATCCTCGACCCGCTTTTCTATACAGGTAATCTATGTCATACGTTATCTTCTCATGAGGTGCAAAATATCCAAGCATGAAGAACAGGAAAACAGTCATCAGCACCAATTCCACCGTTCCTAACGTGTGCCCGAGTGCAAATGCGGGATACTGCAGTGCCGCACCTTTGTACGGTAATATCCAGTAAAGCAACTTAGGGTATACCCCAATAGCCATACAGAGGAAAGCGGTAACGCACATCGGAACGAGCATAGGTAAAGGCGCTTCCTTTGCTTCTATGTGCTCATTCTTAGCGAAAAAAGCGAAATAGGTGAGTTTTATAAATGATATTAGCGTGCCTACCGAACCCAGCGTCAACGCAAGTGCGAGAATATGCATCTCTTTCAGTTCAGCAGCGTGAATTACCATCCCTTTGCTTATGTATCCATTAAAGCCCACAATACCCGAGATAGAAAGAGCTGCTATTACGCACGTTATCATCGTTACCGGCATCTTCCTCGCAAGTCCGCCCATATCGGTGAGATTGTTTTTCCCTGTTCGGTATATCACCGCGCCCATGCACATAAACAGCGTGGTCTTGAACAAGAGGTTGTTGAAAAGATGCGCAATAGCGCCATCTAACGCTAATTTTTCCGCCATTGTCCCCGCAGCGGCGGCATCCAGTCCTATAACACCCATTCCCACGCCTGCCATCCCCACACCCGCCACCATATAGCCTAACTGGCTCACAATATGATAAGAAAGGAGTTTTCTCACGTCATTCTGCAATATCGCGAATATAACGCCATATAGGCACATCACTCCACCCATGTATGCTACCGCTTCCATACCCGAGAAAGTCCTCGCAAGCACGTATATGCCCGTCTTTGTCGTGAATATGGATAAGAAAATGGTGCCCCCTATCGTCGCTTTCGGATACGCATCCGGTATCCAGGTATGGAGCGGTATGAACGCGGCATTTACTCCTATTCCTAAAAGCAATAGAAAGTATCCTATGCCCGGTTCTATCGGTCCTACTGCGATAGAGCCACCTGACGCCGAGTAATGTATTATTATTCCCGCAAGAAAGAGACACCCGCCAAATATGTGAAACAAAATATAACGCATCCCTGCATTTGTCGAGCGCTTGGTTCTCTCGTACCATATTAAACCAAGGGAAGAGAAACTCATTATCTCAAGGAAAATGAACAGCGTGAAGAAGTCGCCCGCAAATACCGCTCCCAAAGCACTTCCCAAGTATAACAGCCCGCATACATATTGCCCCGACTCCTTTATCGTGCTGAGCCCGTATATTATCGCACCACCACCCGCTAACGCAAATATATACCCCATTATCAGGCTAAGCCTATCCGCATGCAAAAATGACAGCTCAATTCCTGAGAAAACGGGCAATACCCAGTCTGGGTAGGGTTGGGGTTGTATCAGCCAAACACATGCAAAGCCAAAAACCGCTAAAGCAACGAGGAAAATCTTCCTCACTTTTCCCTTTCCCAGCAGCGGGACCAATGCCGCTCCAAAATAATAGATGAGAAAAGGAGGTATATCGAACTCAATCATCCTGTTTCCCCTCCTTTTGTATTAGGGTCAATATCTTAGCCATTATCATAAATAGACCTACTCCTATCGCTCCGTACAGAAAACCTTTTAAAAGTTCTGAATGCTCAGAATGCAGCACAAATACGAATACCGCTGACACCACTAATACCGCACATGCAACCATTATTAGTAATCCTTTCAGCACCTTTTTATCCATCTCTCTTCTGCCCTCATACCGCCATTGATAGTATCCTAAATTAAGTTCTATGTTATATATAAAATATAACCATTTTTAATTCCCGACAAAATCAAAAACATCATTATAATGAAGAAGATAAAAAACAAATTATAGACACAGATTAACGCAGATTAACACAGATAACTTAACAAATTCGTGTATAGAGGGAAGTTATACTTTATATACAATAAAAAATGTTGAAGATTGGAGGTCCCCCCCCAATCCCATTCCCTATTGGCTATTCCCTACCTATCTACTGGCTCCGATTATACCCACAGCACTCCATGCGTCAGATAAACAATCAAATAGAGCGTGAAAAGCACGAGTGCTAACAGCACGCCTGTTCCTATCGCCACTTTCGGCACTTCTCCCGGGTACATCTGCTTGAGCTCTTCCAAATCACGCGCGTATTGCCTATACGATGGATTGAAAAAAGGTCTCGTTACCACTGCACCTACCATAGCCACCAGTATTCTTGACGCCGCCGTTGGATTCCTGCTGAACCATACAGCTGCATCAGCGAGTTTCTGCAAGCTTTTATCAATGAAATTCGCAACTGTCACTAACGGCTGCTCGCAGAACCATATAAATCCTCTTCCTGCCTTCCTGTAAAGGTAGTCTATGTCATACGTTATTCTATCGTGTGGCGAGAATACAAATTGCAGCGCGAGAAATCCCACCGCGGTCATCATCAGTAACTCCAGCGTGCCTATCGTATGCGCAAATCCGTATGCGTGATAGTGTAACGCTTCTCCTGCATAAGGCAGTATCCCATAGAGCATTTTTGGATATACACCGAAGGCAACGCAAAGGAACGCCACAGCACTCATCGCGATTAGCATGGGTAACGGTGCCTCTTTCGCTTCTATTTCATCGTTCTTCTTGAAGAACGTGAAATAAGTTAGTTTCAAGAACGAAAGGAACGTGCCCACAGACCCTAACAACAATACAAGTACAAGTATGTGCATCCCTTCCAGTTCCGCCGCGTGGATTACCATACCCTTGCTCACGTAGCCGTTAAACCCAGGCACACCGGAAATGGAAAATGCAGCTATCATGCACGTGATCATCGTTATCGGCATCTTCTTCGCCAGCCCGCCAAGTTCTGTCAGGTTATGCCTTCCCGTACTGTATATCACCGCGCCCATGCACATGAACAGCAGCGCCTTATACAGGATATGGTTGAAAACGTGCGCGATTCCACCGTTTATGCCTATATATGTGCCTATTCCTATCCCCGCTACCATGTAGCCAACCTGTGACACAATATGGTAGGAAAGGAGTTTCCGCACGTCGTTCTGCATCAGTGCGAATGCAACGCCGTAGAGACACATTACACCGCCCATGTACGCTACCGCTTCTACACCGGGAAAAGTCCTCGCAAGCACGTACACACCTGTTTTTGTCGTAAATACACACATGAATACCGCACCGGCTATCGTTGCCTTTGGATACGAATCCGGCAGCCATGAATGAAGTGATATGAATGCCGTGTTTACTCCTATCCCTATGAGCAGAAGGAAATATCCTATGCCCGATTCTACGGGTCCAACCGTGATAGAACCCGTATTCATGTAATGTATCAGTATTCCCCCAAGAAGGGCACAGCCTCCAAGCAAGTGAAATATGATATATCGCATCCCCGCGTTTGTCGCCCGCTCTGTCCGGCTGTACCATATCAGTCCGACCGAAGAGAACGCCATTATCTCCCAGAAGATATATAGCGTGAAGAAGTCACCGGCAAATACAGCGCCCAGCGCACTTCCTAAATACAGCAAGCCACATACAAGCTCCCCATTCTCCTTTACTATATCCAATGAGTATATTATCGCCGCAGCGCCGATTATGGCAAATATATAACCCATTATAAGGCTCAATGAATCAGCATGCAGGAATGTCAGCTCAAATCCCGGAAGAACAGAGAATACCCAGTTCGTCTGTGGTCTTATCAACGCCACCCCGATTAACCCGAGTGCAGCTAAGACGACAAGATAAATCTTCCTCACCTTGCCCGTCCCGAGCAAGGGTATCAATGCCGCTCCTGCAAAATAAATAAAGGCAGGAGGTACATTCGGTATGCTACTTATTAAATCTATCATTCTGCTTTCCCTCCTTTCTTTTTTAGGCTTCCTGCTGGCTCTCTACCAGCGATTTACCACGTTCCGAAAGCCGGTAGTATGTCTCACTTTCACGCTCTATCTCTTCCACAACACCTTGTTTGAGAAGAGATTTCGCTACATTAAGCCAGCCCGTACCTCTCAGTCCTTTAAGGACATTTTTGGAGTCTATCCCTGTGTTCTTAGCAATCTCAGCAGGATGCGAAGCCTCTGGATAATCGTTGTACAAATACATCATAATCTCACTTCGTACCCTGCTCTTTCTAAGAGACTGAGATACATCCCCCAATCCCGCTTTTTTACTTCTATCAAACATTTTTTTAATCCCTCCTTTCTTTTTTGTTGTCTACCTGACCTAAATCCAAAACACACCGTACGTCATTGCCATGAGCGCATACGATGCGCCAAAAGCTATTGAATACAGCATCGCAGTCCATATCGCTAACGTTCGGGTATCCTCCAGGTAACCGCTCTTCTCTAATTCCAGCATGTGACGCACCGGATTAGAACGCATCACAGTCACCCCTGCCTCATCAAACATTACCCGAGTTGCAAGCCCCGGGTTCCTGCCAAAACAGCTCCACGAGTCCAAAATTCTATCTATTCCTATTTCCATTTTCTTCTTTTCCCTCCTATTTTTTTCTCCCCTTTTCAGCACATACACATGTGCTTACATATACATGTATATATGTAGGCATATAAAAGCTTTTCTATTTTTTCAAAAAAAATATCGAATACCCAACGAAAATCGTATTTGTATAGAACCACGAGATTAGCACAGAAGGGGGAAAAATGGAAGATACGACTGAAAAGTGGCTTTATATGGACTTAACACAAAAGATTATTGATGCAGCGATGGAAGTTCATCGTGAATTAGGCACGGGTTTTCTTGAATATGTTTATGAGTGATCTTGTGGTTGTAAAAGGAGCAATTCGCTAAGTCTTTTGTATGCTCTCTATCAATGATTTCCCCAGTTCTGAAAGCCGGTAATATGTCGCTTTTTCACGTTCTATCTTTTCTACAACCCCTTGTGTGAGAAGAGAAGTTGACTCATCGAACCTGGTGCCCATCCCTCGCAACCCTCCAAGGATATTTGTGGGGTCTATCCCGGTGTTCCTGGAAATCTCCGCGGGATACGAAGCCCTGGGATAGATTTTATAGAGATACATTACGATTTCAGTCCTCACCCGGCTTCTTCTGAGAGACCGCAAAACCTCTTCAAATAGCACTTCCTCGCTCATTCCCTTCTCTTGCTCAGCAGTTTTTCGAGCGCGTCAAATAAATTTTTTATCGTGAAAGGTTTCCACAGGTATTCCTCAGCTCCCGCATCCAGCGCTGCTTTCTTCTGCTCCGGCGTGCCCAATGCGGTGATTGCGATAATCAAAGCGTTTGGGTCATCTTTCTTTATCTCCCTTATCGCTTGAATCCCATCCATCACCTCCATGACCAGATCCATGGTGACAAGATCGGGCTTCAATTCTTTATATTTCTCCACTGCTTCCTTTCCATTAACCGCGAAGCCCACCACTTCATAGCTTCTCTCCGCCTGCTCCAGCATCTCACTTAGCATATCACGCATGTATGCCGCATCTTCCACAATCAATATCCTCTTCTTCTGCATCTTCTCCCTCCTTAAATTTTATTATTGTCTTTTTGGCATTATAAAGAAGAACTTCGAACCCTTCCCAAATTCGCTTGTAGCCCATACTTTCCCGCCATGCAACCTTACATATTCCTTAACTATGGATAAGCCCAGCCCAAGACTACCTGACTTCCTTGTCAAAGAAGTATCCACCATATAAAATCGCTCAAAAATCTTTGGCAAATGTTCCTCTGGAATGCCAATCCCTGTATCTGCAATACAAACACGTATATCCCCCACCCTCTCTCTATCCTCAACCATGATGTCTATTTTCCCTCCCTCCTCTGTATATTTGATTGCATTGGAAATCAAGTTATAGAAAATAGCGCCCACCTTCTGCTTATCCGCTTGAATTTTTACCCCCGGGACGGCCATGGAGATAACTTGCTTCTTCTCCTTTGCCTCAGGTTCAATGCCCTTAACCACCTCCGCCACGACTTCAGGAATATACACCCCTTCCAAACTCAGCTCTATTTTCTTACTGTCAATGCGTGCAAGTTCTAACATCCGATTAATCATCTTCTCAAGCTCTCCTGCACTTTGCTCTATAATATAGAGATATTTCTTCCCCTTGCCCGATAGTTCACAGCGCTCCAACATACTTGCATACCCCACAATGGGAGCAAGAGGGGACCGCATCTCATGATAAGCCACGTTAAGGAACTCCCGCTTCATCTTGTCCAGCTCCGTAAGTTTTTCGCAGGTCTCACGCAGTTCATCCTCCTTCCTTTTTAGCTCTGTAATGTCAAGCAAGGAGGCGATGCACCTATTTGCCCCAGGGATTGGCTCTATCCATGCATTCACCTGCTTAATTTCTCCACTGCTGCTAACAAACTTGAATTCACAGCATGCCGGCGCTTCTCCTTTTCTTCTTTCCTCGCAATAATTCTGAACCCTATCCATGTCTTCATCAGCGATGAAATCAGTCCACTCCTTACCCTCTATTTCTTCCCTTGAATATCCGCTCAGGGTTTCAAATTCTTTGTTTGCCAAAGATACTACTTCGCCATGTTCAATGACACACAAAGCGGTGAGTGCATGCTCGAAGATTACCCGGTATCGCTCCTCAGCATCCCTTAACTCATCTTCCATTCGCTTTCGCTCACTTATATCTCTAAATATCGTTAATTTTGATATAGTGCCCTTAATATTCTTCAAAGGTGTCTCAAAGAGGTCATAAGTCTTGTTATTCCTGCGAGAGTCCCACTCCCACCTCACTGTCTTTCCTTTCATCACCTCTGTATTTTTGCACAGTGGACAGGTGTCATCCCTATTATGAAACACCTTATAGCAGATATCGCCGACATGGTATCCTAATGTATCAATCAAAACCTTGTTCATAAACTCTACTTTATAGTCTTTTGATACAATGTACACACCATCATCCATGCTCTCAAGTATCAAATTCAGGTTGTCACGCTCCTCTTTTATTTTCTCTTCCAACTCCACTTCTTTTGTTATATCTCTGCTCATACGTACGGTGCCTATCAGCATGCCATTTTTGTCTCTTAACAATGCCGCCGACATGCTGGCGTGTACCGGCTTTTTATCCTTATTTAACACGGTTGTTCTATAATTCTTGAGCCCCCCGTCTCTCTGCACTATTCTCATTATTTTCTCCCCTTCTTCCGGGTCAGCAAAGAATCTTTTGTTGCTGGTTCCTATTACCTCCGCTGCCGTATAACCCATGTAGTCTTCTGCTGCTTTGTTCCAGGAACGCACTATTCCATCCATATCCACAACAACAATCGCATCCACAGAACTCGTAATAATATTATCCAGATAATCTTTTGTTTCTTTTAGCTTCTCCTCTCCTTTAGCTCGCTCCTCGCTCACAAGCCCGATAACATACGCTACTGCTACAAAAATAGCACTCCTTGCAAAAACATCTATCGAAAGATGGGTCAGAGGGTAGGTTACAAGGATATAGATGAAGCTGAGAAAAAGAGCGATATAAACGGCTTTCTTACGATACCACACCCCAGCTAAAAGGATAGGGGCGTAGAAAAAATGCGTATAGACGATTGTTTCATTCTTGATAAAACCGACAAAAAAAGCTAAGATAGTGCAGGCTAACACAGTAGAAAGCAATATAAAAAATCTATAATTCAACCCCTTTATCATCTTCCCCCTTATTCCCTCCTATATCCTCTCGTTATTTCTCTTCATTTAAAAAGATTTTGATTCTGCCGAAATAAAAATCGAAATGTATTTATATACCCTCATCCATCAGGTATTTATAAGAATAAAATTCTAAATAGAAGAAGAGGGGATTTTCAGATAAAAATGGGCACCGATAAGATTTCAGTCGAAACGGTGATAATGGACTGGCGAACTCTGGCAGTGATAGTGGTTGTGACGATTTTATGGCGGGCAGCCATAAGCCTTGACAAGGAGATATCGCTTCTGGAAAGTGTGTGCTCAGGTGTTGTTCTTATTATACTGGGCTGGTTTATCTTCAGTTATCTCTATCTGCTGTCTAAGCGAGAGACGAGCTGGATAATTTCGAATAAGCTTGCCCAGGGGATTGCCATTAGCGTAAGCGCCTTGAATGCTTACGTTCTCATTTACTATGCGATGAGATGGCATAGATTAATGACTGAAACTGAAATTTATGTGCCAAGGGATTTTCTTCTCAGGGATGTGAGATACGCCGCGTTAGTGCTGGCGTATTGTGGAATAATATGGGCGACGGGACATCTGAGGAAGATGCACGACAATTACCTGCTGGTAACCGAAAAGATGCCTGCGATGCGAAAAGTGAGCGCAGCGGAATCAATGTTCAGGATATTAACGGATGAACGGACGGTAATAGTGATATTAGGTGTGGTATTTTTATGGCGTGCCGTCATAAGTTTCGACAAACAAATAGCTCTGTGGGAGAGTATGTGCTCGGGTATGGCTCTTTTCATACTGGGTTGGGTGCTCTTCGGGTACATAAGTTCATTGGCAGTGAGGACCACGCGACCAAGCGTTGCGAAGATATACCAGGGATTTGCTTTTGCACTATTCGCTGTGAACATGTATGCTCTCGTTTACTACGGGATGCGTTGGTACAGATTAATATTCATGCCCGCTTCGGAGGATGCTTTGATGCCACTGGATTTTGTATTCCGCGATATACGATATTTTGTCCTGGTGATATTTTTTTGCACGTCAATAGTGCTATCTAAATATCTGGAAAGGGCATCAGAAGAGTGTGAGTTCTTGATTAAAAAAGGGGAGAAGGAGTACAAGGAATAGTATCTTTATTTATATTGCGCGGATTTACACAAAATCCGTTTTCTTATCTCCTTTTTTTAAAAAAATGCCTGGCGCTTTAGATGAACAAGAGGAATTTTTTATTCCGGGTACTAACCGATGGGAGGATACTAATAGTAGTAGGCGGTATAGCGTTCTTATGGCGAGCGGTTGTAAGCGCTGATGCAAAAATAAGCTCATGGGAAAGTGCCTGTTCGGGTGTAAGTCTGTTCATAATTGGCTGGCTCGTCTTTGCACACATGTATTCAATGAGTGCGAAACCAACGGAGTGGCCGGTATCAAATAGGATTTATCGCGGTATCGCCTTTAGTGTGCTCGTGCTGAACTTTTATATTATGATTTACTATGGAATGCGATGGGGTGGATTACTGCGTGTAGAAGTTTCCGTAGCGCGGGATTTTATCTTCCGCGATGTGCGATATGTCCTGTTCGTGGCGTATTATTGCATAGCAACTGCCCTGGCGCGACATCTAAAGGGCATGCATGAGAATTACCGACTGCTGATTAAAGAAAGACCGAAGAAGAGGAAGGGGAAGAAGGAGCGCACAAAGAACATAAAAGAAGCTATATTCTGGGTGATTACGCATGAACGAACATTGGTGATAATCATAGTGGCGGCGATTTTATGGCGGGCAGCGATAACCATTGATGACGTTGTAACCTTCTGGGAAAGCACGTTCTCGGGTATTTCACTTGTCATAATTGGCTGGTTCCTCTTTGGATACCTCGGTGCATTGAGCGTGAAAGTGAAACGGAAGATGGATTTGACCCGAACCATCCAGGGAATAGCTCTTGGGCTTTGCGGCATAAACGTTTACGCTATTTTTTATTATGGGATGAGGTGGTATGGGCTAATAGGGAGAATCATGGGCGAGGTGGAAGAGGAGTACGGGTACGTGCCGCAGCCGGGGGATTTTGTATTCCGAGGTGTGAGATATGTCATGCTGGTGCTGTTTTATTGCACGACAATACTATTAACGAAGCATTTAGTAAAGGCATACGAGGATTATACCGTACCAGCACGGAAAAGTTAAACCACAAGATTACACGGATTTACATTAAAAAACTAAAATAAATTATTGACACAGATTAACGCAGATTAACACAGGTGATAAAAATCAATAATGTTAAATTTAAATAAATCCGCGTAAATCCGTGTTAATCTGCATCTTAAATAGAAGGAAGTTATTACTAACAGCATAAGAGATAGGAAAAACTATGAACTGGCGGAGAAAAATATCTTTAGAAAGAGAAGTGGCGAGGGTAGAAGGCGATAAAAAGAACGGAAAGATAAAGATATCTTGCCCTTTCAAGATAACTGCTTTTCAGAAATGGTGCAGAATAGGGGTTGTGTTCAGGTTTAGTGAAACGATTAAATGGTACGAATATAACTCTTCTTTGGGGCTTCAATTCAACAGTTACAGGTTATCAATCGCGGACCGCCAGGGGAAGTGCTTGTTCAGCGAGAGGAGGTCATTTATGGATTTCGCTTCGCTTTTCAAGACGGCTTATTCGGGTAAGCGGTTTTTGGGAAGATACACGGCAACACACCGGGGCGAGGTGGCAATACTGGATTTTATACCGCCACATCCCGGGAGATATAAAGTTGATTTTGACCTGGCGGCAGATGAGGACTTTTCAGAACCCGGGCATAGGAGAATGACTTCTTTTCAGGAACTCGTTCTATGGGTGCGAGAGGGAGTTGAACCGCTGAGAGGTCCGGGTCCGGAATATCCACACAAACGAATTGATTTGATGAAAGTCCGGGACATAATGACGCACCCGGTCATCGCTGAAGATGAAGAGGTTTTGGTCACCAAGATAGTGAGGGATATGGCAGAACAGGGGATAGGGAGCGTGGTGATAACCTCAGAAAATAAACCTGAAGGAATTATTACTGAGCGCGATATCGTGTCAAAAGTGGTATTAATGAATAAAAGAGCAAGTGAGACGAAATCAAGAGAAATAATGTCTTCCCCTTTGATTACCTTTGAGCCGGACGCGCCCGTTGAAGAAGCATGCGAGTGCGTAGCAGAGGGCGGCATAAAAAGGGTGCCGGTGGTTGAAAATGGCTCGCTCGTGGGCATTGTAAGTGTTAGAAACATATTGACAAAGAAGCCGGGATGTGCGAAAAGATTTTATCCTCATCCGGAAGTGCATATTTTAGCAAGCAGATGTAAAAATGCGCTCTGTTTGGTAGTATCGTGTTTTTCGGTTTTCAGGGCAAAGAGAAGGGAATTTGGAAGAGAGGAGAAAAAAGTAAGAGATATAATGACACATCCAATCATCACTGACGATGAAGACGCATCAGTCGCTAAAATAGCAGCGGATATGGACAAGCAGGGGATAGGGAGCGTAGTGATAACCACAAAAGGCAAACCTGCCGGGATTATTACCGAGCGCGACATCGCATTGAAGGTTCTATTAACGGATAAGGATGCAAACGGAGTAAAAGCAAAGGAGATAATGGCTTCCCCTCTGGTAACCGTCAAGCCAGAAGTATCCGCAGACGAAGTGTGTAAGCTTGCGGCGAAGAAAGGCATAAAAAGGGTGCCGGTGGTTGAAAATGGCTCGCTCGTGGGCATTGTAAGTATTCAAGACCTGCTGAGAAGGAAACCGGAGTGTGTAAGGGAATTCTATTCCTAAAAACCCTGATTACACAGATTTTTTATATAGTTACGCCGCCATATATCAGCGACATTACATACGCCAGCACGCAGAATGCAAGGAAGACGAGCGCAAGGAAAATCCCGGCATAAAAACCCACTCCCTCCACTTCTACTTCCGGGCAATGCGCCTTTACTGCTTCTACTGCTTGGGCATCATAAGGAGGGTTTAAAGTCAGCATGAGCCTCATTGTGTCCGATGGACATTTAATAAAACATTTCAGTGCGGTAATAAATTTCCCCCCCATTCTTCCTCACCCATTCATTTATACATAACTCATATCTTATAAATATTTCGGTATTTAATTTGATATAAGATGATATAAGAAAAAGGGAACATGTTTACCGCGGAGCCCGCAGAGAACACAGAGAGTAAGAACAATCATTTCCCTCCTCTCGGCGCTCTCCGTGATCTCGGCGGTAAAAAATAAGAAAAAAGTAAAAGAGGAGAGAAATAAAGATGAAAGTCAGGGAGATGATGAGCCGTCCAATCATCACGGAAGATGGAGACACAATAGTAACTAAAATAGCGGAAGATATGGACGAGTTGGGTGTGGGGAGTGTAGTGATAACCTCAGAAGGCAAACCAGCAGGGATTATTACCGAGCGCGACATCGCATTGAAAGTTCTATTAAAGGATAGAAGGGCAAGCGAAGTGAAGGCAAAAGAGATAATGGCATTCCCGCTGGTTACTATCGAGCCAGAAACATCCGTGGACGAAGCGTGCAAACTCGCTGCGCGAAAACGCATAAAACGACTGCCAGTGGTTGAAAAGGGAGTGCTCGTGGGTATTGTAAGTATTCGCGACCTGTTGACAAGGAAGCCGGAATATGTGAGAGAGTTCTACTTCTAAAAACCACAGATTGCACAGATTTCCACAGACCTTTACTTAAAAAGGAAAGCTTTACCAAAGAAACTATTTTTTTAGTAAAGGTTTTTGCGTGCAAAAGAGTTTTTTGTGAAAAAGAAAAAATGTTTATTCGAGGCTCGCTCTTAGTATGTCACTTGCCGTTAATATCCCTATGGGAACGCCATAAGCGGGCCTTAGAGAAAGAATCAATAACCGGTGGATGTTCAAATCGCGCATAATATCTGCGGCTTTTCTTAACGTCGTTTCCGGGTCTATTGTCCTCACAAAGGAGGACATAACGTCTTCTGCCGTTGATTTGTCCCAATCTTTGTCAAAAACTTTAATGATATCTATCTCCGATATAACACCCACTACCTCGCCATCTGGCGCAGTTACCGCGATACCTGATATGCACTCCCTTACCAGGAGTTTTGCGATTTCGCTTACCGGTGTGTCAAACGATACCGTAACGACACCCCTCGTCATCACATCTCTTACCCTCTTCTCTTTTGATAAATCCATTTATTCTTCACCCCGCTCTTAACGAAGCAAGTGTATAATTTCACTATGCCCCTATCGTTTAAAAAGATTTATTATTGGCACAGGCAAGAAAAAATAAATTATAGACACAGATTAACGCAGATTAACACAGATGAAAAGAGCAATGGCGTTAAAAATATGCCAGTCAGTCCAACAAAGGAAAAGAAAAAATCAGTGTAAATCTGTGTCTTAAATAGAAGGGTGTATTATACTATACATTATATACAGAGACAAAAGCGAAGTGCTAAGGGAAGAAGATAAAATGGCTGATAAAACGCCTGAAGAAGAGCATGAGGAGAACAAGATTATTGAACTTATAGCTTCTGTGCAGCGTGCAGGAGATGAGAGAGGAAAGAGGATTTATTTTGACTTAAAGAGCATAGAAGAGATAAGAGAGAAATGTGGCGATGACTTTTTCCTATTCACCGAGAGGACTTTACTCGCTTTTGTTGACCCCGCGGGGGAGAAGATCACGCTCACCTCGCTCAAGGGCGTTTACAAGAAGTACCTTTAATTTCTCCGCCTGCTCTTTTGTTAATTCGATGTCTACCCTGCCAAACGTGATGATTACATTGCTGCCCACCATTAGCTGCACGTCTATTTCCATATTGCTCTTTTCCATCCCCCTATTTCTTTGGTAAAGCTTTCTTTTCGCGAAGCATTTTTGATAAACCTTTTCTTAAAAGGTTTAAAGAAAGGTTTTTATACATACGGTGTGAGCCCTAACTTAATACGGTTATCCGCGACAATAGTTTCCAGGCAATGCAATCCAGTCGCAGGGCGAACGCCGTAAAGGACGATCGTGGTATCAAGTTCAGCCAACTTAAGGTATGTAGTCGAAAGATGTGTCAGTTCTCCGCACAATTCAAGCTTTGGATTCACTCCAAGGACCACCACGTTCCCTGCTGCTCTCGTGTCTGTCATCACACAAGATAGCCATTTTACCATGGTTCCCAGTTTTCCTTTTTCCTTCAACTGGTATGGATGCTCTAACATATCTGTTCCAATAGAGGTCAGCACAGGGGGCTCTAATTCTGAAACAAAGCTTCTAATTACGCCCCAATCCAATTCTATTGACTTACCCTCCAAAAATCTTACGTTTTCGCTTACCTCATACTCTCTTTTGGCAGGAGCTATCTCAAAGACTGTCATATATTTCATATAATCCTCTTCGCTTACAAAAGGAAGCAACTGCTGTCTTAAATGTCGCTCATCCCAGCCACAACAAGGAAGGCAGATGCAGTGATTCTTTTGCGCTATGCTGTTTATGAGCATGTGAATGGCGATTAACTGGTATCCCCAGATGGACATATCATCCCCCATCTCGATTACGTTAAAGCTCCCTCTTTCGAATCCGCCACCCAGGATCGTATCCATCTCCTCGTTGCCCGTGGATATGTGCGTTTCGGTATTTTGCACGGGCGCTACCCTAAGTTTTTTTCCTACACTTTTTCGCTTGAACGGTTCGATGCATTGAAACCTACCACCTTCTAAGGTAAAGGGGTATCTCGGCTGATTTATCCTCACACCCCTTAATTTCTCCAGTTCCAGCTCTCTTGCATTTCTGTGGTCCATCGTTAGGCTGCTGAGCGTTACCACGCCATCTACCATGTAATCAAGCGTTATGGGTGAAATTCCAAACTTCTCTGACACGAGTATTAAATTTATCTCTTCATGCCTTGCTAATTCCGTTACTGCTGCTGCTAATGCGTCTATCTTTTCCCTTTCGCGCTCTATCTGAGCTGTTATCGCCTCCCAGCTATCAATTACCACGGTAGCGGGTTTTTTTATTTTCCCTAACCGGGAGTAAATCGTATCAGGAAAGGATTGAATTCCCGGGATTATGTCCGCGGAAACGTACAGTTTCGTGGTATCTATTACATTCACCGGAGGAATACTTTCGCCCAGCCAGGGAAATTGCTCGTGAAGTGAGGAAGGAGAGACCCTCGTTGAAAGGTAAATGGCATTAGCGTCTCCAAACAGGTGGATCATCTCGAGTGCAAGCATTGTCTTCCCTGTCCCCGGCGCACCTCTTATCAATAGAGAAAAACCCCTCTCCGCTGACAACGCCTCTATCAGCTCAGGTGGTACCTTCACTTTTGTCATGATAGTTACAATTAAAGTGTTTTATTTATATGTAAATAAATGGTTTCTTTCCTAACAGGATGCTTTTCCGATATAGATGAGATTGTAGAAGGGAATCCTGTGAAAACACAAAGCGATGGTTTATTTTTATTCGTGAATGCCCGGCGATAAAATATGGGGCGGTAACGGCGAAGCAGAGGTGGCTTGAGTTGTGGTAAATACGCGTGGGTTGGAGGAGATGTTGGGTTGTTGAAAGGTTGAGAAAAGAAATTCTCGCTACTTACGTGACACAGGATAAAAAAACTGAAAGCACCTTATAGACCTTTAGACCAATATAAAAACGATAAAAATGACAGAAGAAGAAGAGATACATAAACTGAAAATGGAAGGTATGGGAAGTATGCACGACACCCCTGTCAAGAGGAAGATGGAAATAATTGACACTTTAGCGGCATACGGAGAGAACGGGATACCAGCTATTGAGGCTATTTTAAACACTGCAATGTCTCAAACAACTATGGATTATGCCACGGAGGTTCTTAAGAGACTTAAGCAGTGATAAAAAACAAAGAATAAATTGCGAAAAACAAAAGAATTGAGAGCAGAGGAGCCCATAAAGTCGATTTTGGAAGTTCATCAGGGTATCTCCTCCTTTCCTCTTCTAAACCACGTTCATGTTCCTCCACCCTTTCTGAAGTAGTAACGTGCATCCTCAACTTCACGCTTATCGTGTCTTTTACTATTCTTGCCGCACCCGCCGGGTTTCTGCTGAGACAGATGAAAAGATAAAGTGTTTTTACATTTTTCAATTTTCAGTCAGCATTTTGCAATTCGTGGGCTCTGCCCACGTTATTTTATAAGCCATCCATGTATAAACATAGCTATCAAATATAAAGCGATAAAGAGAAGCGCCAGCAGCATTGCTGTCCCTATATTTAATCTTACCATTGGTTCTTCTGCAGGTTGTCTCTTCTTTACCTCCTCTAAATCTCGCTCATATGCCTCCACACTTTCTGGAGAAACAACAGGTTTCTCCACCTTTAGTCTCACCTCTTCTCCCTTTATTCTTAACGCGGCAAACGGATTCCTGCTAACCCAGACGATGAAGCCCGCCATTCTCATTACATTCTGGTCAATGTAGTTCGCAAACGCCATCAGCGGTCCTTCGCAGAACCTTATAACTCTTTTCCCCAGTATCCGGTAGAACCAATCGGTATCAAGCGTAATTGTGGGTGTGCCGTGAAGCATTGCTCTTAATAGCCAGAACGCTACAAATGTGAACAAAAGGAGCTGGCACATTGCCACCACGTGACCCGGTGCATAAGGAACGTAATCAACAGGATAAGGAAGAATGTTGTAAAGTATCTGTGGATACACGCCGAGCAGGGTGCACAAAAACGCGGTTATGCCCATCGCGGCAATCATATTCTTAGGTGGTTCTCTCGCCTCGCATACTGGCGTATCCCTCGCAAACCACACGCCCCAGGGAAGTTTTAGACCTGTATGCAGGAAAGTCCCTATGGAAGCGCCTTCGAGCATCAGCCATATAATTGAATAATGCCACATAGCAGAAGCTTGGACAATCATTGTCTTACTCACGAATCCGTTGAACAGCGGGAATCCGGAAATTGAAAATGCACCTATCATATAAAGCCAGAAGGTAATGGGCATGTATTTGTAGATACCGCCCAGTTCGGTCAGTTTGCTTCTTCCCGTTACCTCTATTACCGCACCCATACCCATGAACAGCACCGCTTTGTACAGGATATGGCAGAACGCATGCGCGGCAGCACCGTTTATTGCCATTTCTCCTGCTGCAGTGCCAAAAACACCCATTCCCACTCCTGCTACCATGTAGCCCACCTGGGAGATAATGTGGTAGGCTAAAAGTCGTCTTATGTCGTTCTCAAGCACCGCGAATACCACCCCATACACTGCCATTATCGCACCCAACCATATCAGAATGTCTACACCCGGGAAACCTCTTATCAGCACGTATATCGCGCTCTTTGTGGTAAACGCAGTCAAAAACACCGCACCCGTAACACTTGCTTCCGGATAGGCATCCGCCAGCCACGCGCCCAGGGGTGGAACCGCCGCGTTTATGATAAAAGCGAGGAATATTAGATTAGCACCCAGATACTCGCCACCTATACCCCAGGTAAACGAATCAAAGGCAATAGAATCACCATTATGCAAATGTATCAGAACCCCGGCTAAAAGGCACATACCGCCAAATGAATGCACCATAATATACCGAAATCCCGCACCGTATGCCGCTTTCGTCCTTCTATACCAAATTAGGAATAGCGAAGACGATTAAACATAAAAGAGAAGGGATAACATGTTGGGCAGTAATTAGCGAATATCTAAAAAATTTATACACAGAAGAATCGAATGGGTAAAAAATATACGACTCTTTAAATCCGTATTACACCCATGCTGTAAACAATTGCAGTATATATGCTGTCACGCAGAAAATGAGGAAAATAATAGCCAGTAAAAGGCCGAAATAATAACCTAAACTCTCCACTTCTACTTCAGGGCAACTTTCCTTTATTAATTCTACTGTCATCGGTTCGTATGAACCCAGCATGCGCCTCATTGTGCACATTGGACATTTAATAAAACATTTCAATGCGTCAATTAATTTGCCTCCCATTCGCATAACTCTTTTTTACCCACTTTTGAACATCGTCTTCATTTTAATCAAGCACTCATAATATCCCTCCTAACACAAGATGGAAAAGGTCCAGTATGAGTTTAGGATACAACCCCAGGAGGATAGATACAACACCTAAAAGTAGAATTGGAAGCCACATCAGTACTGGTGGGTCCGCAATCTTATCGTTATTAGCCAACTCCGGACTCATAGGCCCAAAGAATATCCGCTTTATTGACCAGAACGTGTACGCAATCGTTAATCCCACTGCGGTAATAGCCAGAATTGCTATTAGCAGTACAATAGAAGGACCATGTGTTCCGTGCATGAAGATGCCTGTAAACATTATCCATTCTGCTACGAAGGTACTAAAAGGCGGAAGCCCAGAGAGACTCATCGCTCCCATTGTCCAGCATATCGCGGTTATTGGCATCTTGGCTGCAAGCCCACCCATCTTTCTTATATCCCGGACACCCGTCATATAGACCAACATACCCGCGGTTGAGAAGAGGATTCCCTTACCCATGATGTGACACAAAAAGAAGAAGAGCCCGCCTTCTACACTCCAGACCGTGAGTGCTGCCACACCAATGACAGAATATGAAATCTGGCTTATAGTTGAGCACGCAGCGAATCGTTTCACGTCATTTTGTGCCATAGCAAGAAGAGAGCCATATACCATTGTTATCAGCGCCAGTACCATGATAGGAAGGCTAAAAACTTTGAACTCATCATGAAGAGGCAAGATGAGAACCCTGACCATCACATAAACCGCGATATTCGCATAAACTGCAAGCAATCCCGCGATGCACGTGGGATGCTCTGCGTGAACCCAGGGCATCCAGACATGAAGTGGGAATATCGCCAGCTTAGAAAACAAACCGATAAGCATAAGTAAGATAACCCAGGTAACTACTGGGTCTCCCGAAAGAGCGCTTAACGACGCAATTTCAAAGCTATCTGTATGCGTATATGCTAATAGGATACCCATCAGGAAGACGGTTGCACCGGCAACCCCCCAGAATAGACACATCAGCGCTACTTTATAACGTTCTATAAAATCGGAATACCCGAATTGAGCCATTATGAAATAAAGGGGAATAATGGTCAACAGTTCCATGAAGAAATACATCGCTATAAGGTTTGTAGAAAAGGCAATGCCCATGAAACCCGTGGCAAAGAAGGGGAACAAAAAGAAGAACCTCGTGTAATACATACGCCATGTCCTTTCATCCACATCCCCATATATTACCTCTATTCTGTGGTCTACATAGTGTATCGAGTAAAATGCCAGGACTACACAACACAGATTCATTATTATTGCAACAGCTATGCTCAACCCGTCAGCTAAAAGATTAAAATTCACTATCTCGGCAAATGGATACTCCTCAAAAATTATTTCTCCATGATAAATCCTGTTGGCTGCTATGAGAAGAAGAGCAGTGGTGTATAAGAGAGTCCCGCCAGCTATAAAGCCCGCTCTCCTACCTGTCCTGTACCTGGTTAAAAATATGAGTATGGCTGCTATGGCTGGCATTAGTACTATTTGAAGAAGAATATGCGGTATCATTTTATCATCTCACCCTCTTTTGGCGCATCCACCACATCCGGATTCCCAATCATTTTTTTCGTGTTCATTTGCTGAATACTAATATATTTATGGACCTATAAGCCACCCACGTATAAGCATGGCTACCAAATATAAAGCGATACAGAGAAGCACCAGCAGCAATGCGTACCCTAAGCTTATTCCTACCACAGGTTGTCGTTCTGCAGGTGCCTCTGTTACCACCTCTTGCCCATATCTACTTGCCAGAACGTCTCGCCCACTGCCATAGAGCCTTCCGGGAATAGAGGGTATTATCTTATGGAAAAATTTATCCAGTGGACTTTCAATATACTTGGGTACAAAAGTATAAAGCTTGGTCACTCCACCGACAAAAAACATGAAATAGAAACTATCTATGTACCACCTGTTCCAGAAGAATTTGTGGAGCATCCTCATAACTGCATATCTCTCCACTATGCTCTTAGGATCTAATCTGCCCGAAAAGTAGAGTAGATATGCAGGCACAATGCCTATAACCACAGAAATTACTGATAGAAGAGGAACTAACCAAGGAGACATCGCGTGCGCGGCATGTTCAAGTGGCAGGTGAAGTTTTTCTATCAGGGTATGTTCAAAGCCGTGTCCAAAAAAATGCTCTAAGGGGAGACCCACTAAACCAAATATAAAAATTACAATCGCTAAAGCACCGCATGCAACCACCATTGTAATGTGGACTTCACCGAGATGCGCACCCTTTTTCTTTAATTTTTCCATGTTTTTACTTGCCCTTCCATGAAAGGTCATCCCAAAGAAGCGAGTTGTGTAGAATGCCGTTATGACCACGGTAATTAGGGCGAGTGCGAATAAGGGGTAATTATGGGTTGCCAGGCACGACGCAAGAATGGCGTCTTTACTCCAGAATCCCGGAAATGGTGGAACACCCATCAGCGATAGTGCCGCGATAAGCATGAAAATCCAGGTAAACGGCATGAACTTCTTGATGGCGCCCATATCGTTCATATAGATAGAATGGGCGGTGTGAATGACTGAGCCCGCGCAGAGGAAGAGACAAGCCTTAAACAGAGCATGATTAAACAGGTGAAATATCCCTGATGTAAAACCGCCCTCTAAACTGGAGATAGTTAATCCTGCTACTCCTAATGCAAGCATCATGTAGCCTATCTGACTGACGGTAGAGAATGCCAGCGCTTTCTTCAGCTCCAGCGCGGTCATACCTTGAGTAGCAGCCACGAATGCAGTAATTGCTCCTACCCATGCGATTATGATGAAGAAATAGGAAGCTTCGATACAGCCCGATACCCAATAGCCGTAGAAGAAGATGGGTAGTAATCGGGCAACCATATAAACCCCGCTTTTCACCATCGTTGCTGCGTGAATCAGAGCGGAAACGGGACCGGGACCTGCCATTGCTTCCGGAAGCCACTCGTGAAGTGGAAACTGCGCTGACTTACCGATGGGTCCCATAAGAAGCATAATAGTCATCAGTAAGATCAATCCCGATGACTTCGCCATTTTCGGTAGCCATACTGCAGAAGTCTCGTAGAGCTCCAGGATGTTTAAGGTTCCGGCATAGGAGTACATTATTAAAATCCCGCCTAACATGAGAACGTCCCCCATGGACGTTACAACCATTGCTTTTAAGCCGCAATGGGAAGGCACGGTGTATTTAGTGGGTGGAGGGCCGCCTATCCAGTATTTCCTCTCGTCCTTATAGTAAAAACCTATTAGCCCCCAGCTACACAGACCTACCAGTTTCCAGCCGATGAAGAGAAACAACAGGTTATTGGAAAGAACCAGAAGGACCATACTTCCAATGAAAAGGTTCATCCACATCCACCACCTTGTCAAGCACGGGTCGCCCTTCATGTACCCCAAGGAGTAGACCATGATGATGAAGCTTATAACCGCAACTACATTTGCCATCACTATGCTCAAGGGGTCAACCAGAACGCCAACATTCAATTCTATGGGTACGGTAAGCCACACAAAAGCGCTCTCGAGCGGCAACTTATCAAGATGGAATAAATAAGGTACGAGCATCAAGCTGCACAGCGCACCGAGGAAAGAGAAGAACAACGCACCATAATCTCTTAGCCTGGGATGGATTCGGGCTAAAACCGGAGATAAGAGCGCTCCGGCAAAAGGAAACAGGAAGCATAACCAGGCGACTTCCGCTGGTACCAGCATCATTATGGCACCACCCCCAGCCCCAATCCTGAATTAACCGCGTCCATTATGTCCATTAAAGGAAATGCGGGTATATTAACGAGCCAAAGAACCCCCACGACGAAACAGAGAATTCCGAGTACTAACACCGGGATGAGCATACTCCACGGTATCTCTTCTACTTTTACTTCTTTTGCTGTTTCTCCCTCTTCTTCCACTCTTATGTACATATATTCAATCACACGCCAGAAATAAAATAGGATAAGAAGCGTGCTAAAGAATATCACTGCCACGAACATAAATTGACCCGCCTTAAAACAGGCGATAGCAAGGTACAATTTCGTGACGAAGCCCACGCTGGGGGGCATTCCAATCATAGCAAGAGCAGCTAAAATGAAAGCAATAGTTGTATAAGGCATTTTCCTTCCCAAACCCTTGAAATCCTTTATCTCCCATAGATCAAACTTGTAAATGAAAGCACCGGCAGCTAAGAACATACACGCCTTCATCAGTGCATGGTTCAGTACATGCATCAATGCCGGAGTCAATCCAAAAGAGGTGGAGGTGCAAAGCCCCACTCCGAGCATAATATACCCCACGTTTGCTACACTCGAATAAGCGAGCATCCGTTTTAAGTTATACTGCGCTATCGCAAGGACAGAACCATAAATCATGGCTGCTGCCGCTACCCAGCAAATTAATGTTGTGACGGGCATATACATGGTGATGAAATCCAGTGTGAAAACAGAAAAGCTGATTCTTATAAACGCATAAGTGGAAACTTCGATGATAATACCGGAAAGCATCGCACTTATTTCCGCGGGTGCGAATGAATGCGCGTCAGGTAACCAAGTATGAAGCGGGAAGAGCGCCATTTTTATGCCCAATCCAACGATGAAGAAGACAAAAGCCGCCTGAACTACTCTGTTACCATACAGTGGGGGCAATAAGAGCGAGAGGTCATGCATGTTCAGCGTACCCGTTACCGAATACAGAAAACCTATCCCCAGCAAGAAGAAGCAAGCGCCGATAGAACCCAATACGAGGTAAGTAAAGCTCGCCTTCAGCGCTATTCCACCCCTCGACGCTATCAGCGCATACGCGGACAGCGAAAATATCTCGACGAATACATACATGTTGAATATATCGCCGGTCACGGTTACACCACACAGTCCAGTGACGAGGAGTTGATAAAGGACATAATACTGGACAATTTTATGAGGCAGCTCGTGCTCTACGTTCCTCTTTGAATACATTACGCATAACAGGGCTAAAAACAAGAGTATGACCAATATGTATGCGTTCAACGCATCCACAACATATTCTATGCCCCAGGGCGGCTTCCATCCACCGAGCCAGTAATATATGGTTCCTTTTGTGAGGACATGGTTCAGGATAAAAATAGACATGACGAATTGAACGAGAATAGTTGCGATGGAGATGAAACAGCAAGATTTCTTGTTCCGCCAGCCAGCGATTAAAATAGTGAATGCAGAAAGCAGGGATATTGCAATCACGAGCACTGGAAAATGTTCCACTACACTTATCATGTTTAGGTCTATCTTAAAATCTAAAGCATATTATATATAAGCTTGCCCTTTTTTTTTCATCGGGACACCGGTGGCACGGTTAGGGGAAATAGATAAAAAGCGAAAAATATTTATATTACCCTTTACTTATAAGGGAAATAATGTAACGCTAAAAAATAATGTAACGCTAAAAACTCTCAAATAAAGATGAGCATAAAAGATTCGTTCGAGAAAGCGATATTGGATAAGCGAACTTTGGCAGTGGTAGTAGTGGTAGCGGTTTTATGGCGGACATTCATCAGTCTTGATAGAGAGATAGCCCTTTGGGAAAGCATGTGTTCTGGTATTGCTCTCTTCATATTTGGCTGGAGTCTCTTTGCTTACATGTATCTCAAGCCCAGGAAACTGAAGGGCTGGATAATGTCAAATTGGATTTACCAGGGCATTGCCGTTAGCATGGTCTCTATAAATATTTACGTTGTTATTTACTATGCGATGAGATGGTATAAGTTACTGCATGTAGAAGCTTATCTACCACTGGATTTCATTTTCAGAGATGTAAGATACCTCATGTTAGTGGTGTTTTATTGCGGTGTAATATGGTCAGCGAAGCACGTAAAAAGTATGCACGAGGATTATGTATTGTTATCCCATGAGAAAGGTCTTCTGCATCTCATATCCCCATACTTATACGTAAGGGGTAAAAAGCTGGGAGAAATGGGCGTGAAAGAGTTAATGAGCACGGTGATAACTGATGAGCGAACATTAATGGTGATAGTGGGTATAGCGTTTTTATGGCGAACAGTCATAAGCATTGACTATAATATAGCTCTTTGGGAAAGTATGTGCTCGGGTATCGCTCTTTTCATAATGGGCTGGCTCTTTTTTGCTTATATATATTCTATGTCCAGGAAACAGAAAGGCTGGTCGGATTTGGTTAAGGTCTATCATGGAATTGCCAGTGGTCTACTCGCGATAAACATTTATGTTCTCGTTTACTATGGAATGAGGTGGTATAGATTAATAGGCTTGGGAGGTGTTGCGGAAGCTTTTGTGCCACTGGATTACCTTTTCAGGGATGCAAGATTTTTTGCGTTAGTGATGTTTTATTGTGCATCAATAGTGCTATCGAAGTTTCTAAAAAGGGCGTATGAGGAATATAGGCTGCTATCCTCGGAAGCGAAGACTATTTAGCTCCTTTTATAACCACAAGATTACACAGATTTTCACGAGAAATTGTGAAGATACAAGAAGTCAGAGAGCAGAGGTCAAAATTCTGTTTTCTATTCTCTGATTTCTGATCTTGTGTTAATCTTGTGAAATCTCGTGGTTTTTTATCTCCGCCATAGTAATACTAAAATTCCGCCTTCAAAGTAACTATCTCAAAAGGTTTTATTTCCAATTCAATTGTTTCACCCTCTTTTTTCAACTCTTTTACCACTCCTTCGTCCTCTTCCTCCAGCAAGTTCACAGCCTTGACCGCTTTTGGCTCCCTGAACAGAGTTATTTCAGCATTCGTTTCTTCTCCCTTCGTCTCGTAGAATCTTAGAATCACTCCATCTCCGTCCTCTGCCCTCTTAAGTGCGGATAAAACCACACTTTCCGGTTCGATTTTCAAAAAAGACCGCTTCAAAGGCATTTTTTTGCCCTTTGGTAACTGCAATGCATCCAAATCGAAGTTGAATTCAAGAGCATGCTTGTAAGATGAAGCTTCTCGCCAATCTCCTTCATGCGGATATATGGAATACCTGAATACGTATTTTTTAAACTCCTGCGCATCCGGAACAGGTATTGCAGGACCTGTCCTGCCATCCGAAGACAGCATTGAAACACTTCTTAGCAGTGTCAAATAGATGTCGCCTTCCCTTACCGTGTTTTCCGGTGTCCCCCTGTGCATCACGGTCAAGCCCTTCTTTCCGTCAGAATAATCAAGCCACCTCAGTGATGGGAATACACCGCAAGGCTTCTCAACCCACTTCCCTTCTGGCTTACATCTAAATGGGCAGGTCGGACGGGAAACAACACCAAATTGACTTCCGCAGGCATAATCAGAAGATTTTATGCTCGTGGAGAACCTGACCCTGAGGCGTGCCTTCGGATGCTTGTCTATTATGCACGTAATGAAATCTATTCTCGGAATGTCCTTATAAACTATTATTTTCTTTTCGCACTCTAAGAATTTATGCTCCCATATAAGTGGTTCCAGCTTCTCCGTCAATCTGTATGGCCAGCGAAGGGAAAAATAATCGGTCTTGACGTTGATAACCCGTCTCGAAGGACTTTCATTTATCTCGAAATTCTCTGCCCGGAACGAGCCGTACTTCACACCCTCGCCCGTTTCTGTTTTCACCGGGATACACAATTTTTGCGCATGGTAGTAAAGGTCGCCGGTTTCTTCCTCCAGCACAAGCTCATTCGCCGTGCAAATCCTCTCCCCTTCTTGAATCACATCAATTAACCCTGTGGCAGGGTCCATCTCAACCCCAAAGAATCTGTTTTCTATGGTGTTCCCCCTTATCATGATAAAATTCGGGCTATAACGATACCGTTTAGGTCCCCGCTCAAGGATTTTATACACTTTATATCCCAGCCCAGGAACCGTGGGAACAAATCCTATCCTTGCATATCTCAACGAGTCATCTTCATACCTCGTAAACCGTATAACCTCCACATCTATTTCCTCTTCTCCACTTTTTAATCCTTTTACCTCTACTACTTTTCCTTTCTCAAAATTCAAATCCATCTCTACCCAGTCCCTCACTTCCCACGACAGCGAGTTAAATATAATTATATCCCCACCTTCAACTTTCCCTCCACCTTTCTTAGATTCATGCTCTATTATTATAGGGAACATGCGAGGGCAGAGGGTGCTCATCTTGGTCCTGAGGAAGCCCAGGTATTCCTTTACCTCATCATAACCCCGGTCCATCCCTGTTCCCGGAACCACATCATGAAATGCGATGAACAAAATTTTTCGCCAGCAGTCTCTCAACTCATCAGAGGGATAGTAGCCATTCAGGAGAGAGGCTATTGTGCCCCAGCGCTCGCAACACAACAACCAACTTTCATGGCTGCAAAGTCCCTGTTTTATCCACATTCTGCTCGAGCAGCAATCAGGAAAAACCCCGGAGTACTTCCCTGAATACATCTCCCCCTTCCTGACCGCCATCTTGAGATTTTTCTCCTCTGTTTCCTTCTCCAGTGCTTCAAAGAATTCGTGTGGTGTTGCAATCTTCATCCCCGCTTTTTCTCCTTTATTCCCATTCCACGCCTCCACAACCCCCGGCGTTTCCGGCTGCGGCATCGTAACTCCACTCCCGGAAGGCATCAAGATACGGGAGGTTGCCGCCACTTCCTTGAGTTTCTCATAGCTTTCTTCCAGTTTTGTCAAGTCCAATCCTGCTCTGTATCCCAAAGGCATCCAGTGAGCTAAAATCCTCGTTCCATCCAAACCCTCCCACAAGAATTCCGATGGCTTTTTTTTCGATGCCCCTCTTCTGAATGCAACATACCTGTATCCCGATTTTTTGTATATCTGCGGGAGCTGGGCATTCAAACCAAAGCTGTCCGCCTGCCACATTACCGGAACGTCAACCCCGAACTTCTCCTTCGCATATCTCTTACCAACCAGGATTTCTCTTACCAGTGTCTCTCCTTCCGGGAGCATTGTATCTGCCATCAGATATTCTCCATCGGCTATCTCTATCTCACCTTTCTTTATGCACTTCGCAATCTTTGAGAACAGTTCTGGATACCGCTTCTCCATCTCCTCCAGCAGAAAGGTTTGCTCTATCAGGAACTTGTAATCCGTCTTTTCAATAAGTCCAACCACTTCCTTCAGAATGAGTAGCATATTGATGTAAAAATAGTTCTCCTTCGTGAAGACCCAGATGGCATCGTAATGCGTGTGTGGGACGAGGTAAATCGTATCTTTTTCTCCTTCCTTCCCGTACACAGCACGGTTTTTTCTTTTAGTACCCATTGCAAGAATACCGTAGGAAACGTTTTAAAATAAGGAGTAGCGATACAAACACATGTAAATTATCTTCACACAAAAGGGGTGAGCTTTAACTTAAGAGCTTCTTCGGTGATGATATTTTCGATGCAATGTAATTTGGTATCGGGGCGATTGCAATACAGGATTACACTCCTGTCGAGCACAGTCAAGTTAAAGCGATTTGTTACCATGTGACACAGCTCTGTGCCCAAAACACCCCCGGTGGGCATTCCAAATACTGCTATATTTCCTGCTTCCCTCAAATCCATTACCCAATATGAGAACAACTCTGCCATTCTCTCAACGTTGCCCGACACCCTCAACCGATATTGATAATCTAACAAATCGGTTCCGATGATAACCATGACCGGGGGTTCTAAACTGGAAATGAAATCTGTGAATATAGGAAAATCTTCCTCCATTGATTCGCCTTTCAGAACCTTCACGTTCTCTCTTACCTCTTTCTTCTCCTTTCTTACCTCAAAGACTGTGAGATACTTCGTATAATCTTCTTCCTTTACAAAAGGCAATATCCCCCTCCTTAATCTCCTCTCATCCCACCCACTACTTGGAATCTTCACGCAATAAATCCCCTGCTGTATACTGTTTATAATCATGTGAGCGACGATGGATTGGTATCCTAAAAGAGATAAGTCATCCCCATATTCTACAATAGCGGTGCTTCCCTTGCTTAATCCACCTGCCAAAATCCTATCCAATTCCACACAACCCGTAGATATGCATGTGGCAGTATTTGGCACAACCTCTACTTCTCTCGGCTTCTCTATTTTCCTCCTCTCGAAAGGGCCGAAAAATCTAAATCTGCCACCATCTAATGTAAAACCATATTTGTGCTGGTCTATCCTGACGCCTCTTAATTTCTTTAGCACCATTTCCCTCGCCCTCCGGTAATCTATGGATATGCGGCTCAGCTCTATTATCCCATCAACAATATAATCGAGCGGACCTGTCTCAAGCCTTTCCGATATGAGTATCAAATTCATTTTGTATTGCGCTGCATAATTTCTTACCAGGTCAGTTATTGCAGCTTCCAGCACTTCTATCTTCTCCTCCTTTGCTTCCGATGCAATCGCCTCCCAGCTATCAATTACGAGTGTAGCGGGTTTTCCTACCTGTACCATTTTCAGGTGAAGAATGTCAGAGAAAGGGCGCGGTCCCGGAAACGCTTTTGATGAGATATACAGGTTAGTCGCATCTACCAGGCTCACAAAGCCGGCACGTTCTTCCAACCATGGGAATTGGTGGTAAAGAGCAGGAAGTGAAACCCGCGATGAAAGATATATAGCATTCTCGCCCCCGAACTCATCGAGTATCTCAAAAGCGAGCATTGTCTTCCCCGTTCCCGGCTCTCCCTTTATCAGCAGCGAATACCCCTCCCCCGATGATAGCGCATTCTCCAATTCAGGTGGTATTCCAGTATTCATGCTTTTACTATATAAGATTTATAAATAAAAAGCCTTTCGGTTTTTTGATTTCATGGAGGGAAAAGCATTTCACGGTACAGGATAACGACTTTAAGCGCGTAAAAAAATAGATACGTCATCGCGCAAAGAACAACGAAAATAACACCCATGAAAAGCCCGAAGTAATAACCTAAACTCTCCACTTCTATTTCAGGGCAACTTTCCTTTATTAACTCCAATGTCTCAGCATCACATGAACCCAAACCACGCATGAGTCTCATGGTGCACCCCGGGCATTTAATAAAACATTTCACCGCACTGCCGAATTTACTTTCCATCTTCTTTTACCTCTTTTTATACTTATGATTTATAAATATTTCGATTTTTGTCCTCATTATAATAATCCTACCACAGAGTGGAAGAGCACCATGAATGGTTCAGGATACAAGCCTATGATGAAAGATATAACTGCCAGAGTGAGAAGAGGGATGCTCATCGTTAATGGCGGGTCCCTGATTTTAGAGTCATTTGCTAGTTCAGGTTTCAAGGGACCAAAGAACATTTTCTTCGCAGCTGCGAATGTATAGATACCCGTTAATATAGTTGAGAGGATACCCAGAATTGCAATTAACAGTCCTATGGAAGTAGGATATGCAGCAAAAACGCCGGTAAACAGTATCCATTTCCCTGTAAACCCACTTGTGAGAGGAACACCGGTGAGTATTGCTGAGGCTGTTATCCAGAGCAGGGCGGTTATTGGCATCTTATGTATAAGTCCACCCATCTTATTCATATCCCTGATCCCCGTTACGTAAACTACTATACCAGCGGTTGAGAAGAGAATGGCTTTACCCAGGATGTGACTCAGGAAGTAAAACATTCCACCTTCAATACTCCAGATGGTGAGTGCTCCCAGTCCAAGGACCGAGTAGGATATCTGACCGATAGTTGAGCAAGCACAGAGTCGCTTCACGTCAGTTTGAGCCATTGCGAGGAGAGCCCCATACACTATGGTTAGTAGTGCCAGCGCCATAATAGGTGTGCTAAAAATTTTGAGATCATTATGGAGTGGTAAGATGAGGACTCGAACAATTACATAGGCTCCTATATTCGCATAAACTGCAAGCAACCCAGCTATGCATGTGGGATGTTCTGCGTGAACCCATGGCATCCAAACATGAAGAGGAAATATCGCCAGCTTTGTAGATACACCGAGAAGAATAAGTAATGCAATCCAAAAAGTCATTGGATTCCCGGCAAGAGTATGTAACTCCGAGATTGCAAAGGTGCCTATCTGAGAATAAACTAATACCGCCCCAAATAAGACGAATGTTCCACCAACAATACCCCATAGGAAACACATTACGGCAACTCTAAAGCGCTCTACATAACCAAAGAAACTCATTATGAAGTAAAGGGGGATAACCATTAATTCCATAAAAAGATATATTACTATGAGGTTTGTAGCAAAGCAAATACCGATGAAAGCTGCGGGAAAGAGGAGGTATAGCCAGAAAAACGTGGTAAAATACGCGAGTTGTATCTTTTCATCCTCTTCTCCATATATTACCTCTATTCTGTGTTCCACATAGTGTAATGAGTAAAACGCAAGGGCGGTGCAGATTATATTTATTATCAACGCAACCGGGATACTCAAACCATCAGCCAGGAGACCAAACGTCACGTAGGGCCCCCATACGTATTCCTCGCGAATCGGTGTACCCTGATAAACGCTGATGCCCGCTATGCAGATAAGAGCGGTAGTGTATAGTAGGGTTATACCTGGTACAAATCGTGCTTTTCTCCCTATTTTGCGTCTGGTTACAAGTATAAACAGGGCGGCTATAACGGGCACTACTACTGTTTGAAGGAGAATATAGGGTATCATCATTTCATCACCACCCCAAATAGTACAAATAAAAAAAGGAGTAGCATAGCAATAAGGATGTATATCAAATTATACGATAATTCTCTATCCTTGGCTTTTTTTATTGCGTTATATATTTTTTCGAAGTTAAGGAGCTCAGGAAGTCTCACGTGAAACGCATTATCTAACCGATTCTCGACAACTGTCTGTGACTTTGGATGGATAGCGCGAAAAAAACCAGCCACTCTCATTACATTCCGGTCAATGAAGCTTGTAAAGTCCATTAACGGTCCTTCACAGAACCTTATGACCTTCTTTCCCGGTATCCGGTAGAACCAGTCGGTGTCAAGCGTAATTGTTGGCGTGCCGTGAAGCATTGCTCTTAATAGCCAGAACGCTACAAATGTGAACAAAAGGAGCTGGCACATTGCCACCACATGCCCTGGTGCATAAGGAACGTAATCAACAGGATAAGGAAGAATATTGTAAAGTATTTGTGGATACACTCCGAGAAGGGTGCACAAAAACGCGGTTATGCCCATCGCGGCAATCATATTCTTAGGTGGTTCTCTCGCCTCGCATACTGGCGTATCCCTCGCAAACCAGACACCCCAGGGAAGTTTTAGACCCGTATGCAGGAAAGTACCTATGGAAGCGCCTTCGAGCATCAGCCATATAGTTGGATAGTCCCACATCGCAGACGCGTGGACGACCATCGTCTTGCTCACGAAACCGTTGAACAGCGGGAATCCCGAGATTGAAAATGCACCTATCATATAAAGCCAGAAGGTAATGGGCATGTATTTGTAGATACCACCCAGTTCGGTCAGTTTTCTTCGCCCCGTTACCTCTATTACCGCACCCATACCCATGAACAGCACCGCCTTGTACAGGATATGGCAGAACGCATGCGCTGCCGCACCGTTTATTGCCATTTCTCCTGCTGCCGTGCCAAAAACACCCATTCCCACTCCTGCTACCATGTAGCCCACCTGGGAGATAATGTGGTAAGCTAAAAGTCGTCTTATGTCGTTCTCAAGCACCGCGAAGACCACTCCGTACAGCGCCATTATCGCTCCCAACCATATCAGAATCTCTACACCCGGGAAACCACGCAGCAGCACGTATATCGCACTCTTCGTGGTAAATGCAGTAAGAAACACCGCACCCGTAACGCTTGCTTCCGGATAGGCATCTGCCAGCCACGCACCCAGGGGTGGAACCGCCGCGTTTATGATAAACGCGAGGAATATTAGATTAACACCCAGATACTCACTCCCTATACCCCATGTAAAAGATTCAAAGGCAAGCGAACCACCATTGTGTAAATGTATCAGAACCCCTGCTAACAGGCATACACCGCCAAATGAATGCACCATGATATACCGGAATCCCGCACCGAAAGCCGATTTCGTCTTGCCATACCAGATTAAAAACAGTGATGCCCATGCCATTATTTCCCAGAAGAAGAACAACGTGAAGAGGTCTCCGGCGAAGACCACCCCCAGCGTGCTTCCGATATATATTAATGCGGATACGTGCTGCCAGTTCTCTTTTATATGTAGAGAATAGAGGAACATGCAAAAAGAAGCAATCACGAATACGTATGCGAATACCATGCTCAACCGGTCTATTCTGCCGAGTGTGAGTTCATATCCTAAGAAAGAAAGGACCCATGTTTTCCCCTCTGACAGAAGTACGCCTTTGGACATGAGCAGGAGGTTTATAAACGCTATTGCAGGGAGTAGGAGTATATATGCCTGTTTCAGTCGCTTTTTACCCTTTAAAAGTGGCACTAAGAAAGCACCAAAGAGGAATATGAACCCCGGATGAAACCACTCAATCACTGGCTTTCACCTCCAAAGCGCTTGGCGCTCAATGCAAAATGCAAAATAGGCAAAGCTGTTTGATCAAACGTTCTTAAAGTTTGAATTTTGACTTTTGCAATTTTCAATTTGCATTTTTCAATGTTTCTCATAATAATCCTCCTCCTTCTGAAGCCAGTGGTGTCCAAGTGCTTTTGACGCAACGATGATGATGACGCAACCGACGAAACCGTACACCGCACTAAATACCGGTATTTCTTCCCACCAGAAGTGCGCATGAGGATGTAAAAGCAGTTTAACGAGTATCCCAGCCAGAACACCTATGAACAGGCTCACGTAAAGCATCAAAAACAAATGCCTCATCGTTATCGCTATCTTCATCTTCATTTCTACTTCACACACCTCCTCCTAAACCTGCAACTGCGAGTTTTGCAAGCTCCAGTATATAAAACGTATTCGGGAACAGGCAGAATACGATGGAAAAAATTGCCGTTAAGGTCAGGGGAACAAGCATGAAAATAGATGCCTCTTTTATCTCTGGCTTTTTATTACTATTCTTATTTCCTCCATCCGTCCACTTTTCTGGTTCTGGTTTACCAAAGAACGCGGTATATATTATCGGGAAAAAATAAACGACATCCAGTAGAGAACTTACCAGAAGCACCGCCAGCAAACCCAGGGCATGCGCATCCAGCGTACCCAGAGCAAGATACCATTTACTTATAAGTCCACACACCGGTGGAATGCCGCTCATTCCAAGCGCGCCTATGGAGAATGCTACCATTGTTACCGGCATCGTCCTACCCAAACCCGCCATCTCGCTTACGTTCTTCTTGCCTGTAACTACTATTATCGCACCTGCACACATGAACAGCGTTATCTTCATAAAGCCATGAAAAGGGATATGAAGCATTGCGCCTTGTACGCCCATAGTGTTTAACAACGCCACGCCAAAGAGGATATAAGATAACTGGCTTATGGTGGAATAAGCGAGTCTTTTTTTCAAGTTGTCCTGTGCGATTGCAATCAGAGAAGCGACAATCATTGTGAACGCTGCTAGGGATGCAAGTATTATTCCCAGACCAAGCGCACCCATCAAATCCACACCATATATGTAACACACAACTCTGACGACTACAAACACCCCTGCCTTCACCACTGCTACGGCGTGTAAAAGCGCACTCACAGGTGTAGGCGCAGCCATTGCCGTTGGCAACCATGAGTGGAAAGGCATATATGCAGCTTTCATGGAGCCCAGCATGAATAACGCAAATAACAACATCAATGTCAAGCGCGATGCAGAAGCAACCGTTAATATCCCGCCGTTCTCAAAATCAGTAGTCCCGGTAAGGTAAAACGTTAACACAATCGCAACAAAGAAGAACCAGCCCGAAGTAAGCAAATAAGCCAGGTATTTACGACCTGCAAACCGGGCTTCCTCTGCCTGCTCCGTCTGCTCTTGCTTGTGCCCCCATTCGGCTAAGCCGTTGTGAGCCACTAATGGATAGGTTGAGATTGTTAATGCCTCATAAAAGAAGTACATCGTGATCAGGTTCTTGGACAGTGCTATGCCTACCGCACCGAAGATAGCTATTGCGAAGCAGGCGTAGTATCGCGTTTGGGCGTGTTCGTGCAGCGACCGCATATATCCTATGGAGTAGGACGACACCAGAATCCAGAGGAAAGAAGAAGTAAAAGCGAATATAAGACCAAAAGCATCTACTCTGAATATAAAATCAAGCCCGGTAAATATAGTAAAGAGCGGACATTCGACCACATTTCCTGCTACAATAATCGGAGCCATAGAAAAGACAATCAAAAACTGCATTATGCTGGCGAGCATCGTGCAGCTCTCTCTTATGTTCGGCTGCTTCCTGAAGAGTAATATGAGAAAAACACAAATAAAGGGGCATGAAATTGCTAACAACGGTCTTATGGATTCCACTATCGCCAACTCATCCACCTCCTAAAATTATAAGTGATGCCCTTACGGCTACTTTAATGAGTGAAATAGGGAATAAACCCCCAATTAAACAGAAGAGCGCAAAAACAACAACTGAGAATACCATTGGAAAGGGTGCCTCGTGGGTCCTAACAGCACCGCTTTCAATCATTAAAACCTTCGTCACTCTAAGATAATATGCAGCGGCATATATAACATTAAATAAGAGAAGGATAAAAGTCGTAAGCATCACCACACCACCAACAGATTGAATTGCCATTGCCACGGACATTATTATTAGAAATTTACTCCAAAAACCAATTAAAGGAGGCAAGCCTAATAATGAGAGCAAACCTACCGACATTGAGTAACCGGTAAAGGGCATGTCCCTTCCAATGCCTCCCATTTTTGCAAGCTCTCTGGTATGGATACCGTAATGAATGTTACCAGAACCTAAGAAAACCATCGCTTTGCCTACACCATGACTTAAAATATGGAGTAAGGCACCAGCCATAGCTAAAGATGCTGCTTCTGGAGGGGATTTTGATGGTTCAGCTACGGTTGAGAGAATATAAGCGGCAACTCCCGCACCTGTGGCTATAATACCCATGTTGACAATGCTTGAGTAAGCAAGAAGTCTTTTCAAGTCCTTTTGGAAGAAGGCAAAGAGGTTTGCCACGGTCATTGACAGAAGACCCAGGATAAGCAAGATGAGACCATAATTGTAGTAGAAGGGGAAGAGCGTAAACAACACCCTAATTAACGCATAAAATCCAACCATTATCATGATTCCGCTCAGCATTGCTGAGATTGGACTGGGTGCAGCGGGGTGTGCATCCGGCAACCAGGTATGAAGCGGAAAGATAGCCATTTTTATACCCAATCCTACGATGAAGAAAATAAAAGCCGCTTGAACTACTCTGTTTCCGTATAGCGGCGGCAATAGAAGCGAGAGGTCATGTATGTTCAGCGAGCCCGTAACCGCATACAGGAAACCTATGCCGAGCAAAAAGAAGCAAGCACCGATAGAACCCATAATGAGGTAAGTAAAACCAGCCCTCAGTGCTATCCCGCCTTTCGAAGCTACTAATGCATACGCAGCTAAGGACAATATCTCAATAAAAACATACATGTTAAATATGTCGCCGGTGACGGTTACACCGCATAAACCAGTTATAAAGAGTTGATACACGGTAAAGAAAGAGGCATTTTTACCCGGTACTTCGTGCTCTATACTACTCTTTGAATGTATTACACATATCAAGCCTAAAAACAGAACGATGACCAGTACATAAGCGTTCAAGGTATCCACGACGTATTCTATGCCCCAGGGTGGACTCCACCCGCCAAGCCAGTAATGTATGGTTCCAACAGTGAGGACATGGTTCAGGATAAAAATAGACATGACGAATTGAACGAGAATAGTTACGATGGAAATGAAACAGCACGATTTCTTGTTCAGATAGCCAGCAATTAGAATGGTGAATGCCGAGAGCAAGGATATTGCAATCACAAGCACAGGAAACTGTTCGACGGGACTTAACATATTCCTTAACTTTCCTCCTTTTTATTCTTTATTTGTTTAAAAATCCCCTTATTTAATGAAAAAAAACATAATCTATTAAAAAACTATCCCTTTTTCTCTGTCGGGACACCGGTGGCACGCTTTATTCGCGCAATTTGCAATTGCGCGGGGATATTACACTCCCAGTTCTCTCTCCTTCTCTATTATCTCCTCTTCTTCTATCGTCCCGTATTCCTCATACATGCGTATTATCAGCGCGAGGGCAACTGCGGTTGTGGCAACCCCTACCACTATCGCCGTCAGGATAAGCACATGAGGTAGTGGATTCACGTAAACGTAACCTTTGCTTATTATCTCTTCACTTACGATTGGCTCGGTTCCCCCTCTTATATCTGCCAGCGAGATGTAGAACAAGAATATAGCAGTTTGGAATATGTTCAATCCGATGATTTTCTTTACCAGATTGCCTTTTGCAATCATCGCATAGAAACCGATGAGCATGAGAATTATGGAAACCCAGTAATTGTATTTTGCAAGTATAATACCAGCTATTACCCCTTCCATCGTTCCTATTCCTCCTCTCCCTCTACTTCTTCACTTTCTCTTTTCCACACGAGGTTAAAAAATATAGACGTGATTACCGCCATTACGGTTATCCCGATTCCTATTTCTACGAGGTCCATCCCCAAAGCCCTGTTTTCCTCAAAATGGGCTGTTAATGGAATAAAGCCGTAATTGAGATACTGCGCAGCTCCAAGACTGAGAATTATGCATAGGAGTCCCACTCCCGCATAGATATACACCCCAAGGCTGAAAAAAGCGGTATTTACAGCTTCCGGGAATCTGTCCCCCGCTTTGACAATACCAAAAGCGATGACGAGTAAGACAAAGGAAGCGCCAAATATCACGCCTCCCTGGAATCCCCCTCCCGGTCCGCCTGCCCCATGTATTATCACATATAATGCAAACAACTGGATAAAAGGAACCATCAGTCTCGATACGGTCTCTACAATGACATCCTCTTCTCTACCTTTTCCAATCTCGCTTTTCTCCGTGTTCAAACCCTATCTCGCCTCCGGTCTTTTCTCTCGTCTCCTTAGCAATAATATAACCGCCACACCCGCGGTAAATATAACGGTGGTCTCACCAAGTGTATCATAACCCCTGTAATCCGCGAGAATATAAGTCACCATGTTCGGCACTTCTGTCTCATGGTGTCCTTCCTCCACATACCTTTTGATAAGCGCATACCGGTAAACATCCAGTTTAGCACCATCTTTTTTAATAAAGTAGTATTTCTGCTCCTTCGGATAGAAATCCTGCTCCTTCTCCTCTGGAATAATAATTGCTTCCCATTCACCTTCTATTCCGGGGACCTTCTCAACCCGGGAAGGTAGGGGGAGCTTTCTTTCCTCAATTTTATCCAACAAACTCGCAGGGATAACACCTTTATTCAAATTATCTTCTCCCTCAGTGGCATCCATGCTGATAGACAGGTTGACGTACCCATTAGGAGCTGAATATGGGTCGCCAAAATCAGGTATATCTTCCGCTACGTATACGAAAAGGACACCTAAAAAAATTACAAAGAAGAGTGCCGATAGCGATATTAATTTCATTTCTTCTCCCACCTCACCGTCCTGGATAAAGCGGCGATTAAGAAAGCGGTGGTTGCACCGGCGCCAACAGCAGCTTCGGTAAACGCCACATCCACCGAGTGCATCTCCACCCAAACCACCGCCATCAGAAAACTATAAGCACATAGCAGCATAATTGCACTCAAGAGGTCTCTCACGGTTATCGCCACGAGAGCGATTACCACAATTAAAAAGAGCAGTATGAGGTCAAGGGAAGGTATCATTTTTTTTATTTATCTCCTATTTTTTTGTTTACAAATATATTATAAAAAACTGTCGTTTTTTTTATCACCATTCCATAAACACATCAGCCACTTTCTTTTGCATCGTCTTATCCACTAAGAGCGCATCAGCGGGTTTTTTCGCGATTGCATGCACCCAAAACTTACCGTCTTTTATATCTATGGTTATCGTTCCAGGGGTTAAAGTGATAGAATTGGCTAAGGTGACAAGAGCGAGATCGCTTCTCAAAGAAGTATCAAATTCGATTATGAGCGGGTCTATCGGCATCTTCGGATGTAGAACGCGGTATGCGACATCGAAGTTCGCCAGCACTATCTGCCACAATTCCCAACCGAGGTAAATAACAAATCTAAAGGACTTTGACAGCATTTTCTCTCCCTTTTCCTTCACCAACAGGTCGTGAGAAATCAATGCGACAATCGCACTGCATATTATACCTGCTCCGACATGGAGGGCGTCGAAGATACCGGATAAAAGAAGCCAGAACAGAAGCATGGCACAAAACGTTACGAGTATTCCAAATCCCTTTCCTGATTTAGCGTTCATCTTCTCTCCTCCCCCAATTTCCACGGCTTCACACCCGTTTTATAAGCCGCTTTCATTATCGCATGCGTCGCCGTTGGATTAGCGAGGAAAATGAATATTATTAAAAACAGGAGCTTCACGGGTACAAGTTTCACCGAGAGTTCCGCTCCAGGGCTATAAACGAAGAGATGATATAACAGCAAACCTGTGATTATAAGGACTTCTCCAAGCGTGTCGCACTTCCCGGTCGCATGCAGCCTCGTGTAAAAATCGGGCAATCTCAATAAGCCTATTACGCCGGTGAGCATAAAGAAAATTCCAGCAGCCAAAAATAATATCACTATCGCGTCTATTAGGACCATACCTCACCCCTCTCTAAATATTTTGCGAAGGCTAAAGTGCCTATGAAATTTAGTACTGCGTAAAGAAGCGAGATGTCAAAGAACAGAGGTCGTTCGAAATAATACCCAATGATAACCAGGAGAACGATTGTTTTTGTCCCTATTACATTTATCGCTGCCACACGATTGAACACGCCGGGTCCAAGCGCTGCTCGGTATAAACTTAATAATATCGTGAGCGCGATTAACAGCCCAATAGTTAGAAATACTTCTATCATTTTTTGCGGGTTTTGGTTAACTTATGATTGATGTTGTATAAATAACTTTCGGAATTGTTCTGGTGTGAGGAAACAAAGCAAGGTGGAGACGATGTCTGCATCTATATTTATAAATGTTTATGAGGCGTAGCAAAAGGAGAAAAGACAGGGAAAAAACCAAAAGTACCTAAAAGTACCGCAAGTCTTTTTATACCATATTGCCAATAAGCGAATATGCGTGATGGCGATGAAAAAAGAAAAAGAAGATAAAAGGGGCGAAGGGCGTTTTATAAAGGGGAAGGATATCTGGGATTTGGATTTTGGTGCGATAGTAGTAAAAAAGGAAACAGTTAAGAGATTTAGCTATAAGCATCGAGGGAGTGTTAGGATGGCTCTTGGTAGGATATGCACTAAAGAGGACTTTGAGAAGAGGAAAAGGGAAGTTTTGAATCAGCCCCTCCCTTAATTTTTTTTTCTTCATTGGGGCAGAGAAATGAAAATTGAACTCGAAGGACAAGAAGGGAAGCTTTTTGAAGAGATTATCGCACTATATCACGAAATAAAAGAATTAATGATTTATGCTGAGGAGATAGGAGGGGAAAGTTTCACTCCCGCTACGGAAGAATTTAGGTATGCCTTTGATCATTTAATGAGAGTGTTTGCATTTAAATTAGATTTTAAGTCTGTGGACGCCGATTATGTAATTGAAAACCTCAAGCCGGCTTTTAGTCACCTTTACAGAGCGGCTTATAATTTATTGGACTATCTTTCGATTATTTTTAGGGAAAAAGTTGGGGATGAAATGCAGAGCTTTTCTGCAAAAACATTGCAAGAACTATTCCCAAAATATTATCAAGAAATTAAACCATATTTTGAGGTTGAGGCTCCTAAAGAATTATCAGAATTACGGGACGCAAAGGACATAGGCGAGCCGAATAAAGACGATTTAAACAAATATACTGAAATTGCTGAAAAAATGGCGTCCTATCATGAGGAGATTCTCAAAATTAAACCCAGTTTACTTGAATATGAAAACAAAACCAGAGATGAAAAAAGAAAATCAAAGTTGTGGCAAATTATCATTCCGGTCATTGCAACGGTTATAGGAATCATAATAGGCAAGTTTTTATCAGTGTTTTAATTCTTTCCCTTTTACGTTCCTCACAATTTTATCATCTCTGCTCTCCTACTCTTTTATAAAGGAAGTTTTAGCACGGGAGGTTTTCATGGCTTGAGATTTGAAGAGCAAAAGAAGAGGGCAGTTGCGAGGTTGCAAATAGGGGGAGCAGACGAAGAAGTAGCGGGGATAATAGAGAAGATAAACAGCCTCGAAGGGTTCTTTACCACGAGCAGTTGCTCCGGCAGAATCGTTTTGATTTCTATCCCCGAGATAGGTGCGAAGCGAGAAGCGAAATTTATCGGTAAGTGGCATCGCCCCCCGGTGAGCAGGGGAGAGGTGCAGGAAGCGATAAAGCTAAAAGGTAGGATGGGGAGTACCGAGGAAAAGGAGATATGGCTGTTATCGCAATCGCCGATACTGCACGTGGCGTGTAAGGATTTAGAGAAGGCGAAGCTATTGCTGAAAATAGCGATTGCATCAGGCTTTAAGTACAGTTCCATAAAGGCGATTGCGAATTCAGAGGGTAATGGAAAGGTGATGGTGGAGATAGTGAGCACAGAAAGGATGGACGTGCCACTGGGTAAAGATGACGTGATGTTTTGTAGTGAATCTCACATGGATTTTATCTTATCGAAGGCGAATTTCATGCTCGAACGGGGAAAAGGGAAGTTGAAGAGGTTTTATCTTGGGTTGGAAGAACTCGAGTAGATTAGTTGTTGTAAAGATGCAAGATGCAAGTGAGAGCATGAGAGCAGAGTTATGTTTTTTATTCTCTGTTTTCTTCTCCTCAAACCTGTGTCCTGCATTTTGAACCCTGGCAGCTAAATAAATTCACTGATTTTATTCGTATAA
>JAYEII010000015.1:0-14672 GCA_034660015.1 Methanobacteriota archaeon
ATAGAAATATCAATTGAATTCGACCTGACAAAGTTTGAAGGAAAAACACCGGTGATTTACACCTACGAAGCAGGCGGATGGAAGGCACTCGAAACAACAGTGGTGGGCAATAGAGCAACTGCAATGGTAACGCACTTCTCGACGTTCGTACTGTTCGCAGCGCCAACAGCAGCACCAACGGCAGCACCAACGGCAGAACCAACGGCAATACCAACGGCAGCACCAACGGCAGCACCAACAGCAGAACCAACGGCAACACCGGAACCACCAGGTTTTGAAGCGGTATTCGCAATTGCGGGACTGTTAGCAATCGCATACTTAGTGGTGAGAAGGAAGCGGAAGTAGTAAACCAAAAAGCAAAAAGCAAAAACCAAAAAATTTTGGGGGATGTTTTTTTTTTATTCCCCAACACTTTTTCTTTTTTTTAAAAAAAAAAATTACCTGTGCTAAAAGAAAAACTATGGGAATATTTTTAGTCAAGGTTTTTGAGGATGCTTTTTTAATTACCACTAATGCGTTTTTTTGAACATTGCAGGGCACGGAGAAATGCAATGCGAAAAACAATTTTAAATTTTCATAAAAAATAACTTCATATACGTAAAAGAACAATAAGTATTGAGGAAGGTGAGAGAAATGGAGATAAACGAAGAGCACTTACACATGAAAGAATTTGAGAGGAACCAGAAGTGGTTTATAAAGAATTTTAAGCGCATTTTGGAAGAGTATAGGGAGAAATTTGTTGCCGTGTGGAATCAGAGGATAATAGACGCGGATACAGACCTGGAAAAGCTGTCAAAAAAAGTTAAGGAGAAAACAAGGGGTGCCAAGGGTGTTTATGTAGAATATGTTAGTGAAAAGCCAGTTGAGATGATACTATGCGGATAAATGGCTTTTTTAGGAATGATGCTGGGTACGTAAACGCACTTTTATTCTCTGAAGAGCTGGAAATCAGTGAGACTATCGAGTTCCTAATAGATACTGGGGCGAGCAGAACGACGTTGCTTGATAAAAATGTGATATATTTGGGGATTGAGTATGGTAAATTAAGAAAATCCGAGCAGGATATGAGTGGAATTGGGGGATCTGTCGAAACTTATGTGATAGATGATTCTGTCCTTCTTTTTGGTGAGTATAGTATAAAAACACCTGTATTTGTGCTCAAGCATCCACTTGAAGAAATGATGAACGAAGAAGAGAGGATAAAGATTCTCAGATTTCCATCAATATTAGGTAGAGATGTTATAAGCAGGTTAAGGTTGATCTTTGACAGAGTGAAAGGTGAATTATTATTGACAAGAGAGGAAAAAGAGGAAGTAGCGAAGCAAAGAAAAATTGAAACTACTTAAGTAAGAGAGGGATAAGAAATAATTATGATGAGAAGAGCGAACATCAGGATAAAAGGGAACGTGCAGATGGCGGGATTCCGGACGTTCATCAACAATATCGCAGATTCGCTTAACGTGACGGGGTTCGCGGAGAATGTAGAAGATGGAAGTGTCAAGGTGGTTTGTGAGGGAGAAGAGGAAGGGATAAAAAAGCTAATCAATTCGATAAAGGAAAAAACACCCTCTTTTGCTCGAGTTGATGATGTAAGTGCAGAGTATGAAGATTATAAAGGCGAGTTTACATCTTTTGAGAGAAGAGGTGCTGATATACCCCAAAAGGCAACGCTCGATGACCTGCTTGGAGTAATGAAAAGTTTTGATTCAAAAGCAGAGCGGTTGGTTTCTATTTTAGATGACATGAACGTAACGCTCAAAAGCGTAAAAGAAGATACATCGAGCATAAAAGAAGATACTAAACTAATCCCGGGGATAAAGGAAAACACAGAGATGATGCTGGAGAAGCAGGAGGATACAACAGGAGAGATAAGTGCATTACGAGAAGACCTGAGGTCGTATATGGAGAACAAGTTTGCTAAAATCGAATATGAAATTGAGGGGATAAAGGCTAAAATTGGGATGGTTTGAAAACACTTTTTCTTTAGAAAAGAAAATTACCTGTGCTAAAAGAAACACCTTTTTGCTTCGCAAAAACCTGTACTAAAAATGCTTCGCTGTTGCAGGGCTGTTAGCGGTGGCGTATTTAGTGGTGAGAAGGAAGAGGAAGTAAAACGAGCAATGCAAAAGAGAAAGAGCAAAAAGGCAAAAATAAAAAATTAAAAATTTTGGGGATGTTTTTTTTTATTTATCCCCCCTTTTTATTATTTTTAATGTTTGACGATAATGATATGATAAAATGTAGAAGTTTTATATGGAGAGGTGATTAACAGTTAGATGAGTGCGATAATGAAGAAGGATATAGCATTGGGGGGATTAGATATAGACGAGGAGGATATACATAGCATACATAAAACGATAACATCTGAGATAGCATTCTATGAAGACGTTTTAGCGAAATTTAGAATGAAATACGGTGCCCTCGTTGAGTTCGAAGCGAAATTAGCAAATGCAAAACTGCCCGAACATCCATATTGGGAGGAATCTATCGAATATAGGAATGCATACGAGGAATTGGATAACTTAAAAAAGATGAAAGGTGTATTTGAGTGGATATTGAAATTATTAACGCATCGAGAACATTCCTAAGGGAATGTAAATTCGCAGTTTTTGCCCAGAACCTGAAAACAAAGATCAGAATCATTCTCAAAGGAAATTATTTCCTTGATATGTATTACAACAAAACGCTGGGAAAGTATGCATATACCTTGGTAATGGAGAATAGGAGAGTTATTGGTTGGGATAATGCACCTCATCATAAAGGACTCGATAATTTCCCTCATCATTTCCATACCACAGATGGTCAAACTCTTCCCTCGGAATTAAAAGGCAACCCTGAAACTGACGTTTATATTGTTATAGAAGAAATGAACAAATTCTTCGCCAAATCGGGATGATGTGAAAACACTTTTTCTTTTTTATTATTTTAAATGTAGCTATAACGAAAGTAATATAAGATGGAAATAGAAAAGGTAGAAGTTCAAAGTATGATTTTAGGGATATTAGCACTAATTACTCTGGCAATCTTAATATTAATCCTGCTGGGCGTGTTGAGATGATGATAAAGAAAGGGGACATATATTGGATAACGCTGCTATTAATAGAAATCATGTTTAATTTCAGAATTGACAAGGGAAATAGGTTATATTAGAGGGAAGTTGAACGAAAAGAAAGGTAAGACAAGAAAATAAATTATTGACACAGATTAACGCTCGTGGGCTCTGCCCACGTCCCCGCAACCCCAGGAAGGGCTTAATTAACACAGATGATAAAAATTAACAGCGTTCAACGCAAATAAATGCACGTAAATCGGTGTCTTAAATAGAACTTAGGACATTATACTTTATATACAACAAGAAAATAGAAAATAAATTATGAAGGTGAGAGAAATGGAGAAAATGTATGAATACATTGTACTGGCTGATGGAAAACCTGTTTTAGAAGGTAGGAATTTAAAAGAGATGTGGAAACGAGCTAAGGAGGAATATCCCAACAAGAAATTATCTATTAGATGGGAGCCGCCAGCAGGGATTTTAATTGCGTAGGTGTTCAAATGCCAGAGAAAAAATTTAAGTACACGGAAAAAGAAAGTGGAATTTTTGGGAAGGTATTAAGACCTCTGATCGAAGTTGAAATAAAAGGCGAGACTTCGGAATGGATAAAAATAGAGAATGCATTAGCAGATACAGGTGCTGATATATCAATCCTACCAAGAGATATCGGCGACTTATTAATTAAAGATGTCACGGAAGGGGAACCTTATGAGGTAAAGGGAATTGTTCCATACGCAAAACTAATCGTTTATATTCACCAACTTAAATTTAGACTCAACGGTAAAGAATTTATTCAAAAGTTTGAATCCGGTGATTTAGGAGACGATGCAGAGTGGTTTGATTTTCTGTTTGCTTATAGAGCATATAAACATGTGAGAAAGAAGCTAAAGCTCATTGATTAAAAAGAAAAACATCGAATTCAGTTTAGTTTCCGAGGAAATGGGTATTATCAAAGGTATTCAGGCAAGCGAGAAACTGTCTGTATAAGGCAGCTGAAGAAGCAATTAAGGAGCGAGCGAAAGGGTGGTGAAGATGGAGAAAATAATAAGCGTGGATGAAGTTTTGTTTATAAAGATTGTTTTCTTCTTAATTATTAAATTTAAGACACAGATTTATTTACACAGATGATGAAATGAAAAAAGTAAGAGAAATGGCAACAGTGGAAGAGGCGATTAAAAGCTTACCAGGGCTTTTAAAAGAAAGACCAGAACTCAGATGGGAGATATATCGTATTATATCAGATGAATTTGTAAGAAGAGATGAGCTTTATGAATATATGAAGCGGAGTGATGAGAGGTTTGAGAGGTTATTCAATGAATTGAGGGAGTCAAGAGAGGAAAGTAATCGCAGATTTGAGACGATAGACCGCAGATTTGAGACGATAGACCGCAGATTTGAAGCGATGGACCGCAGATTTGACAATTTAGAGGATTGGGTAGGAATAGTAGTAGGTGGATTTCAAAGGAGAGCGGGGAGGGATCTCGAAGATGCAATCGCAGGAACTTTACGAATCGGTTTGAAGAGGGATATAAAACCAGAGAATATAACGATGAGGAAGAAGATAAAGGATGAGGAAGGCATGATAGGTCCAAAAGGTAGGGAATACGAGATTGATTTGTATATAACAGATGGAGAAAGTTTGATATTTGAGATAAAGTCGTATGCGAAAGAGGAGGATGTAGAGCGGTTCAATGATAAAGCGGAATTAGCAAAGAAGAAGTTGAACTTGAGGAAAGCGGAAAAAGCGATTATCACATTGGAGAAACGTCCCTCTTTTGTAAGGTTCTGCGAACAAAGGAGTATCGAGGTTGGATAATATATTTTTAAGACACAGATTAACGCAGATGAAAATTCACGAAAGCGATAAATAGCAGAATGCAGAAGCTTTTCACACAAATAATTACTGATATACGTGATAATTTTTAATAATAACCTGCCGATATATTTATATATTCCGAGAGCTAATTTTTTATCATATACAAAGTATAACTTCCTTCTATTTAAGACGCAGATTTACACTGATTTACGCAGATTTATTTTAGTTTAACACTGTTGATTCTTATCATCCGTGTTAATCTGCGTTAATCTGTGTCAACGATTTATTTTCTTGTCGTGCCATGCGAAAGGAAGAGATATTAAAAATAGAACAACTCATTCAGGTAACTTACGTCTCAAGTGAAGAAGAGATAGAGGTAAGGGAATGAAGAGCTGAACTGCGAGGATATGCGGGTAATAACGTGGGATTACGAATCGGAGGAAGAATTAAAGGGCAAAAGGATAAAGTTTGCACCGTTATGGAAGTGGCTGTTAGATATTTAAATAGTTGAAATATAATTATCATAATCATGTTTCAACAATTTGTAGATAGGAGGGATGAAGTGGAATTATTGGAGGATACATACAGGCAGAACAAATCCTCACTCATTATCATCTACGGGAGAAGAAGGATAGGGAAGACCGAGTTGGTAAAACAGTTTATAAAAAATAAGAAGCACATCTATTTCCTTGCGGATACGAGAACCGATAGAGATAATATAAAAGAGATGCAAAAAGCATTTTCTTCATATACCCAAAATTCCCTTTTTGAAATGGTAGAATTTACCGATTGGATAGAACTGTTCAGAGAAATAGAGAAATTGTTAAAAGAAAGTGTTATAATAGTTATTGATGAATTTCCATATCTCATCGAGTCAAATAAGGCAATACCATCAATATTTCAGAAGATATGGGATTTAATTCTCGCGGAAAAGGATGTTTGTCTCGTTTTACTTGGCTCTTCCATTTCAATGATGGAAGATTATACGTTAGATTATCGAGCACCGCTCTATGGGCGGAGGACCGCACAACTGCAATTACAACCACTTAAATTCGAGTATATCGGGGGATTTTTGCCCTATTCTAAGGAAGAGCTTGTTAAGGTTTATGGAATCACAGATGGCATCCCCCTTTATATCTTGAAATTTGACCCTGGATTGGATTTTGAGGAGAACGTGAAGGAGAATGTATTCAGGGTAGGGAAGTTCCTTTATCAGGAGGCAGAGATTTTATTAAAAGAGGAACTGAGAGAAACCGCAAGATATTTCTCAATACTAAAGGCGATTGCTTATGGGAAACATGGATTTGGTGAAATCGTGAACTTTACGAAATTAGATAAGAGCATTATATCCAAATATCTCGGCAATCTCGCAATAATACGATTGATAAGGAAAGAGTATCCGGTGACGCAGAAGAAGGAGGTAAGAAATGCAAGATACGTCTTCAATGACAATTATTTTAATTTCTGGTTCAGATATGTATATCCATATAAATCGTTAATAGAGGAAGGAAAAGCAGAGAGGTTATTTGATTTAATCGGAGAGGATTTTAACTCGTATCTTGGATTTGTATTTGAGAAGATATGCATGGAATATATATGGGAGCAGGAACTGCCTTTTCTATTCACCAAACTTGGAAGATGGTGGCGCAAGGATAAGGAGATTGACCTGGTCGCATTAAATGAAGAGACAAAGGAGATAGCGTTCTTTGAGGTCAAATGGAGCGACTTGCAAGTAGGGGAAGCGAGGAGGATTCTGTCGGATTTGAAAGGGAAATCCGAATTTGTTGATTGGAATAAAGGAGAGAGGGTGGAGCATTTTGGGCTGATTGCAAAGAGATTGGAAAGGAAAGAGAAATTGAGGGGGGAAGGATACCTCTGCTATGACCTTGAGGATATTTCAAAAAGAAACCACGAGATTTCACATAAGCCCTTACAGGGCTTGCGGGGACATGGGGCAGAGCCCCACATAAGAAAAGGTTAGCAGTGGCGTATTTAGTGGTGAGAAGGAAGCGGAAGCGATAAACAAAGCAAAATGCAAAAGGGAAAGAGCAAAAAGCAAACTTAAAAAACTTAGGGGATGTTTTTTTTATTCCCCAACACTTTTTCTTTTTTTTCAAAAAGAAAACCTGTGCTAAAAGAAAAAAAGACTTGTTTCTTTAGTCACGCTTTCTTTTTAAGAAAGGTGGTTAGTCAAGGTTTTTACCGAAAAACATTTAAAAAAAAAGCGTTTACAAAACTTTTAAGAAAAGTTTTATTGGATACTAACCATAAGATTAATGCATATAGTTAGATGTTTTGCATAGCAATGTTAGAGGGAAAGAGATGGAAGAAATAGTAAAAAACAGAGTTGGCAATTAATCTCCGAGTCCCGGAGATAAGAAAACAGCGCTAAAGAAATGAGCGAAATGAAAAAACTAAATTATTGACACAGATTAACGCAGATTAACACAGATGGTAAAATCAACAATGTTCAACTTTTAAATAAATCGGCGTAAATCCGTGTTAATCTGCGTCTTAAATAGGAAGAAGCTATACTTTATATATACAATGAAAAGGGCGAACATAATCGCGAAGGGGAAGGTGCAGAAGGTCGGATACAGAGATTTTGTCCAGGATAACGCAAGGGAGTTAGGGATAAAGGGATATGTCGAAAACCTGGAGGATGGGACTGTAAAAATCGTTTGCGAGGGAGAAGAAGCAAAAATTGAGGAATTTATCCAGGATATCACGGTAAAGGAGGGCTTTATAAATGTTTCAGAAACATCGTTGAAATACGAAGAGCCAACGGGTGAGTTCAAACTGTTTAAGATAAAGTATGGCACTGTGCCTGAGGAACTTGGCGATAGACTCGGTGCGGCACTTCTTTATCTGGGCGCAACGAATCAAAAGATAGATGCAACGAATCAAAAGATAGATGCAGGTTTCAAGATGGTGGGTGAGAAGCAGGATCAGATGCTGAATAAGCAAAATGAGACCATCAGAGTGATAGGAGAAGTATCGGAAAAGATAGACCACGGTAAAGAGGACATTGTCACGGAGATAAGAAACGTATCGGAAAAGATAGACCACGGTAAAGAGGACATTGTCACGGAGATAAGCTCGTTAAGAGGAGATTTGAGGTCGTATATGGAGAACAAGTTTGCAAAGATCGAGTATGAAATTGAGGGGATAAAAGCTAAAATCGGGATGGTTTGAAAACACTTTTTCTTTAGAAAAGGAAACCTGTGCTAAAAGAAACACTTTTTTGCTTCGCAAAAACCTTTACTAAAAATGCTTCGCTGTTGCAGGGCTGTTAACAGTGACGTATTTAGTGGTGAGAAGGAAGAGGAAGTAAAACGAGCAAAGCAAAAGGCAAAGTGCAAAAAGCAAAGATAAAAAATTTGGGGGGCGTTTTTTTTATTTCCATGTTTATTTATTTTTAACCACGAGATTACACATATTTCCAGAAGAAATCATCAGAGGGCAGGGAAATGAAAAGGATGAACATAATCGCAAAGGGGAAGGTGCAGAAGGTCGAAAAAAAAACTACTTAAGTAAGTGAGGGATAAGAAATAATCATGATGAGAAGAGCGAACATCGGGATAAGAGGGAATGTGCAAATGGCGGGATTCCGAACGTTCATCAAGAATATCGCGGATTCGCTCAATGTGACGGGGTTCGCGGAGAATGTAGAAGATGGAAGTGTCAAGGTGATTTGCGAGGGTGAAGAGGAAGGGATAAACAAGTTAATTAATTCGATAAAGGAAAAAACACCCTCTTTTGCTCGCATTGACGATGTAAGTGCAGAGTATGAAGATTATAAAGGCGAGTTTACATCTTTTGAGAGAAGAGGTGCTGATATACCCCAAAAGGCAACGCTCGATGACCTGCTTGGAGTAATGAAAAGTTTTGATTCAAAAGCAGAGCGGTTGGTTTCTATTTTAGATGACATGAACGTAACGCTCAAAAGCGTAAAAGAAGATACGAGGATAATTCCAAGCATAGAAGAAAATACAAGAATGATCCCGGGCATAAAGGAAAACACAGAGAAGATGCTGGAAAAACAAGACCAAATGCTGGGGAAACAAGACCAAATGCTGGGAAAGCAGGACCAAATGCTGCAGAAGCAGGATAATACAATAGGGGCGATAAGAGAAGTCTCGGAAAAGATAGACCACGGTAAAGAGGACATTGTCACGGAGATAAGTTCGTTAAGAGAAGACTTGAGGTCGTATATGGAGAACAAGTTTGCTAAAATAGAATATGAAATAGAAGGGATAAAGGCTAAAATCGGGATGGTATGAAAACACTTTTTCTTTAGAAAAGAAAACCTGTGCTAAAAGAAACACCTTTTTGCTTCGCAAAAACCGCTCTGGAGTTCTCAGTGGGATAGAATGAGGGGCAGGATAGAAAGGTGTGAAATGAGCGAAATGAAAAAGGCAAATTAAAAATTAAGAAATCTCTCTGCATCGTCAACGAGCACGTGGTCCTTGTTGTGAATAAACATTATCCTCTACATCCTCTGCGTTCTCCGTGAACTCTGCGGTTAATCTGACATAATCTGACAATGTCAAGTTATGACATCGATATCAATATATTTAAATAGTACCTCTTTTATTCTTAGGATTGGGAGGGGAAAAAAAGAGACATGAAAAAGGAAGAGCATAGCAAAGAAATTATCGCGGGATTAATAGTGGTCTCAGTAATTCTACTGGGACTTCTACCAGTGGTAACCGCTGCACCACAAACAGCCGTATCTATCCCAGATGCATCTGCAAACACTAGCGAAACGGTTATGGTGCCAATCAGCATGACCATTGTTACCAATTTAGGTGCAGCAACCATCTGGCTATCTTATGACAATAGCGTGGTGATTGTGGAGAGTGTGTCAGACGGAGACTTAGGTTCAATAATGTCGGGGATAAACAACACCGCGGGTGTGACAAAAATGAGTTGGTTCTCAGCCACCGGAATGACCGGCGACTTCGTCTTCGCTTATGTTACTTTGAATGCTACTGGTAGCGCAGACGAAACAAGTGAACTGAACCTTACTGTTAAGAAGTTGGTTGACACAGGCAACAATCCGATTGCACATACGGTTGATGAAGGTATGTTTACAGCGAGTGCTGGACCCGCGCTTACACCAACATCGCCACAGACAACACCAATATTAACTCCTACTCCAACGTCCACTCCTTCGCCGACACCATCACTAACACCTACGCCATCACTGACAGTAACGCCAACGGTAGCAACAACAACACCAATGCCTACCGCAACAGCTACACCACCGCCTGAAGAACCAGGCTTCGAAGCTGTTTTCGCCATTGCAGGTCTGTTAGCAGTTGCTTATTTGGTGCTGAAGAAGAAAAGGAAGTAAAAGCGAAAAGCAACGCAAAAGCAAAAAACACAAAAATTAAAAATTTTCGGGGATGTTTTTTTTTATTCCCCCTTTTTATTATTTTTAGTGTAGCTATAATAATGGTATAAGTGATATAAAATGGAAATAGAAAGGGAAGAGGTTCAAAGCATGATTCTGGGAATATTAGCATTAATCGCTCTGACAATCTTAATATTAATCTTGTTGGGTGTGTTAAGATGATGATAAAGAGGGGAGACATATATTGGATAACGCTGATAATAATAGAAATCATGTTCATTGTAGCTCTGGTTTGGTTTGCTACCCATAGCCTCTGTGTAACGCATGAAGAGTTCCTTGCGGCACTGGGGATTATAATCACTGGAATCTCAGGTGGATTCTGGGCGTTGTGGTCTAAGATTTCAGAATTGACAAGAGAAATAGGTTATATTAGAGGGAAGTTGAACGAAAAGAAAGGTAAGACAAGAAAATAAATTATTGACACTGATTAACACAGACAGACGATAAAAATCAACTTGGTCAAACTTAAATAAGTCCGCGTAAATCCGTGTCTTAACTTAAATAGAAGGAAGTTATACTTTATATACAATGAAAAAGATGTGAAATGAGCGAAATGAAGAGGGCAACAATAATTGCAAAGGGGAAGGTGCAGAAGGTCGGATACAGAGATTTTGTTCAGGATAGCGCAAGGGAGTTGGGTATTACAGGGTATGTCGAAAACTTAGAGGATGGTAATGTAAAAATCGTTTGCGAGGGAGAAGAACATTAAACAAGAATCTTTTTTCAGTTAACAGAAAGAAATTAATAAATTAAGCAAATAGAAGAGAAGAAATAATTATGATGAAAAGGGCAGACGTAAGGATAAGAGGGAATGTGCAGATGGCAGGATTCCGAACGTTCATCGAGAATATCGCAGATTCGCTCAATGTGACGGGGTTCGCGGAGAATCAGGAAGACGGAAGTGTCAAGGTGATTTGCGAAGGTGAAGAAGAGGGGATAAATGAGTTAATTGATTCGATAAAGGAAAAAACACCCTCTTTTGCAAGTATAGAAGAAATGAACGTAGCATACGAAAAGTACAAAGGAGAATTTGTCGGTTTTGGGAGGCGGGGAGCGGATGTTCCGAAAGAAGATAAGGAGGATGCGATGTTGTGGTATATGCAGAGCTTCGATAGGAAAGGTGAGGTGATGATTGGTATTTTGAATTCGATGAATGATACTTTGAAGAGTGTGAAAGAAGATACAAGTCAGATAAAGCGGGATACAAGCAGTATGCTTGTGAAACAGGATACGATGCTGGAAAAGCAAGATATGATGCTGGAAAAGCAAGATGATACAATAGAAGCGATAGACCGAAGTAAAGAGGACATTGTTACAGAGATAAGCTCGTTAAGAGAAGACTTGAGGTCATATATGGAGAATAAGTTTGCAAGAATAGAATATGAAATTGAGGGGATAAAAGCTAAAATCGGGATGGTATGAAAACACTTTTTCTTTTTGTAAAAAAGAAAACCTGTGCTAAAAGAAACACCTTTTTGCTTCGCAAAAACCTTTACTAAAAATGCTTCGCTGTTGCAGGACTGTTAGCAGTGGCGTATTTAGTAGTGAGAAGGAAGCGGAAGCGATAAAAAAAAGCAAAAAGCAAAAATAAAAAAATTTGGAGGATGTTTCTTTTATTCCTCTGTTTTATTATTTTTATATAACATTAAAAAGAGAGAAGAAGAGATGGGGGGCAATATAACAATAAAGGCAAGATTTTCGAGCTGGTGGTTGGAAAGGTTTGATTGATGGAGAGCAGTTGAAAAAGGACATCTCTATTCCAGACGACTAAGTTATTTCCTTAGCTGAACTTTACGAGGGTGTTTTTATTCCCCTCTTTTCTATTTTATTTTTTTCTCTTCGTTATTTCTTCAATTACTTCATCACTAACCCATATTCTTCTTTGCCTCATCTTCTTTGTAATCTCTGCGAGCGTTTGATTCACCATCCCTCTTTCAATCCCTTCGTGAATTAAGGCAAGAGAGCCAACAACTCGTAAACCTATTGCCACAGCTATTTCTCTCGGTATCTTCTCATCTAAAATCAACATCTCTGCGTTTATCCTTTTTGCTAGGATTATAGCCTCTGCTTCATCTCTATCGATGTCCCTGCATAAAACTTCTACGCTGAGCTCATCTCTTACTTCTTGAACTTTTATCCACTTCGCCTTTTCGACTGCTTCCGAACCTGCTTTCCCTTTCCCTCTTTCTACAACTTCCTTCCAAACTTCCAGGGGGATAACTATCTCTCCAAAAAGCTCTTGCAGAATGAACAGTAGATTCAACTTTGATAGTGCAATTAAAGGACCAGAATCGGAAACGATTATCATTTAAGCACTTTCTTAAGGGTCTCTATATCCTGCTTGAAATCCTGTGGATAATATTGTAATGGGATTTTTTTCCCGCCTAATAAATCAAACATCTCCCATCTTGATACCTTTGCTATTTCTGCTGCTTTCCCCATTGATATTTTCCCCTCTCTATAAAGTTCTATTGCAAGAGACTCACGCACAGCTTTAGATAAATCCTTTTCTCGTATCTTAAATATATACATTAGCTCCCTTGGAATGTCAACTGAGACTGTCTCCATCTTTACCCCCTTTTTATATTATTCTTTTTGTTATATTATATCTTTTTCCATTATAAATAACCTATGGAACCATAAGTGATATGGTAACTGTAATCACTCCGGCGGCGGTGGGGCCACCTCGTGACTCCGATGGCGATGGTTACAGCGACGTAGATGAGATGCTGCGGGAACAGATGAGAACGACCCATGCGATCCAAATCCAGAATGCGCTGCATGCATAATAATAACGCCAACAGCAACACCAACAGCAACACCAACAGCAAAACCAACTACAACACCAACGGCAGCACCAACGGCAGCACCAACGGCAATACCAACAGCAATACCAACGGCAGCACCAACGATAGAACCACCAGCAAAGCCAAAGCCATGGGGATTGATCATCGGCATCATTATCGCAGTGATTGTCGTCGGCGCAGCAGCGTATTACTTCTATACGAAGAAGAAAGCGTGACCGTAAAGTAGAGTGAAAGCAAAACGAAACAAAAAACACACAAAAATTAAAAATTTTCGGGGGATGTTTTTTTTATTATTCCCCTGTTTTATTATTTTTATATTTGTGGATATCTTTAAAATTCAAAATTAATAAATAAGAAAAGATAATGGACAGATTACAAATTCGAAGAGTGGTGTCCCAATCAGACTTACAGAAGAAAGATGGTTTCACATCGTAGAACATGTTATAAATGCAATACCAAGTAATTTTGAAAATTCATGTCCCTGAGTTCTCTGTGGACTACGATAAGGATGCAGATGTTCTCTACATAAGTTTTAAACGTCCACAGAATGCAACTGATACTGATGTATTAGACAACGGTGTATTAGTCAGATACAGGAATCACGAAATAGTTGGAATAACTGTAATAGGTGCTAGTAGGTGCTAGTAGGTGGCTGAAAGAATAAGCAAATAAAATGAATGAGAGTAAAGCAAAAGAGATATTAGAGAAGCAAGATATGATGAAGGTATAGATATGGCTGTGCTAATAAATAAAAATGGGAACATAGTTGCAACGCATTCAATAAAGATTAGTGGACATTATGACCCTGAGAGATGGGATAGGGATAAAGTGAGTGTGTTTATAGAAGAGAAGATGCGGTTATTGCGGGATAAAGCAGATATAGAGCTACTACAGGTTAATGGTGATAACATAGATGTCGTGGTATATGTATCTGAGCCTGATAATCCGCCCCATATCATAAAGAGTTATGCACGCTTTTGGATAATGACAAATGACCTAACCGGACAAAATGGATTATTCGTCGATAAAATTGACGTTGATGAGAGTAACTTTGAGAATGGTATGTATCTTGTGGTTGGGCACTATAAAAGCAAAAATAAAACAGCGAAATGAAAAGAGCGAACATCAAGATAAAAGGAAACGTGCAGATGGCGGGATTCCAGACGTTCATCGAGAACAAGGCAGATTCGGTTAATGTGACGGGGTTCGCGGAGAATGTAGAAGATGGAAGTGTCAAGGTGATTTGTGAGGGTGAAGAGGAAGGGATAAACAAGTTAATTAATTCGATAAAAGAAAGTCCACCTTCTTTTTGAGCTTACCTTTCGCCAATTTTGATATTTCTTCAGCGGAGAGCTCATCCTTTTCAAGCAATAAAACGATCATACTCATTGAAGAAACGCCGAAGACCTTTGATACAACAGAAGAAAGCTTGATATTGGCGTCTTCCAGGACTTTCTGAACACGATTCTTCTCCGAAGCCATCTCCTCAACAAGCTTCCTTCTTGTTCGGGTAAGGTCCCTCAACTCGCGGATATCCCGCGGAGGAATAAAGCTACCCGAGATCAATCCATTCCTGAA
>JAYEII010000016.1:0-14656 GCA_034660015.1 Methanobacteriota archaeon
CGATTTACACCACACCGTTCATGGCGTTCCTGGGTGCCGTGTTCGCCACTTTTTTGGTTTATACCATTGCGCAAACAGGAGGACGGATAGCCGTAGATACGTTATTACTCACAGGAATAGCGGTCTCATTATTCCTAAGCGCTGTTTTATCTTTCATGATGTATCGAGTTAGCCATGACTTAGCAGGTATTTTTTTCTGGTTGATGGGTGGATTATGGCTCGCTAACTGGGCACAGGTAAAAATAGCAATTTTGCCGGTATTTGTTTGTTTCTTTCTGATTTATATGTTTGCAAAGGACCTGAACGCAATGCTGCTCGGCGAAGAATCCGCACAGACACTGGGTATAAATGTAGAGTGGGCGAAGAAAATTCTGCTGATTCTTTCGGCGTTCATCACCGCTGCTGCGGTATCTTTTGTGGGAACAATTGGATTCGTTGGCTTGATAATTCCTCACATCACGAGAATCCTCGTTGGACCTGACCACCGGATTCTGTTTCCCGCTTCTGCATTGGTAGGCGGGATTTTCCTGGTGTGGACAGATGCGTTGGCACGTGTATTGGGCGAAATGCCCGTAGGGATAATCACTGCATTCTTCGGCGCTCCTTTCTTTATTTATCTACTTAAGAAACGGAAAGGGGGGCATTATTAAGGGTAGCAATCGTCTCACAAGAAAAAATAAATTATAGACACAGATTAACGCTCGTGGGCTCTGCCCACGTCCCCGCAAGCCCTGAAAGGGCTTAATTAACACAGACAGATAATAAGAATCAACAATGTTAAACTTAAATAAGTCCGCGTAAATCAGTGTAAATCTGTGTCTTAAGTAGTGGGGCGTTACACTTTATATACAAAAATAAACGGCAAAATGTCCTTAGAGATAAAAGAGGTGGATGCGCATTACGGGAGCACTAAAATACTGGATAGCATTAATTTTAGTGCATCTCACGGCGAACTCATGGGTATCATCGGTCCGAACGGTTCGGGAAAGACAACTTTGCTAAGGACAATCAGTCGCATCCTGAAACCCAAAGTAGGGACAGTATTATTAGAGGGCAGGGACGTGCAGGGAATGAAAGACAAGGAATTTTCAAGGAATTTCGCTACCGTGCCACAGGACACAACGATACATTTTGACTTCTCTGCCCTTGACATCGTGCTTATAGGCAGGAATCCACATCTTGGACGGTTAGAGCTGGAGACTGAGAAAGACATAGAAATAGCGAGGAGGAGTATGGAGCTTACCAACTGCTGGGGGCTCGCGGAAAGACCTATTACCGAGTTGAGCGGTGGTGAGCGACAGCTTGTTATAATAGCAAGAGCGCTTACGCAGGAGCCCAAGGTATTGCTTTTAGATGAGCCTACCTCTCACCTCGACATCAAGTATCAAATAGAAATAATGGAACTTCTAAAACGATTGACCACAGAGGAAAAGCTGATTGTTATTGCCGTTATCCATGACCTGAATTTAGCTGCTCGATATTGCGACCGTTTAGTACTGTTGCATGAAGGAAAAATTATCACGTTGGGTACACAAACGCAGGTACTAACGGCTGAAAACATTAAAAATACCTTTGGTGCTGCCGTTATTGTTAAAAAGCACGTATTAACTAACCAGTGCTATGTGTCCCCTTCCCCTGTTCCGTCTCCGTTAAAACATCAAGCTAAAAACGAAGTAATACACCTTATCTGCGGTGGTGGAGAAGGCGCTTCGCTAATGCACGTGCTCGCTGCGAAGGGCTACAGCGTGACTGCGGGTGTGGTTAATCTGCTGGATACCGACTACGAAGTTGCTAAGCTCTTGAACATCCCCATAGTAACAGAAGCTCCTTTTTCTCCGATAACGCAAGAAGCTTTTCAAGCGCATTTAACGCTGGCGGATAAAGCGAATATGGTCGTATTATGCAATATTCCTTTTGGTGCAGGTAATTTAAAGAATCTTGAAGTGGCTGAGGCGGCATTGAAAAGAAAGAAAGTGTTGTTAGTGTTTGATACCACCAACATTGAGAAGAGGGATTTTACAAATGGCGAAGCAGCTAAACGATTCATCGCATTGAAAACCAAAGGTGCATTGACGGTTAAGAATGAAGAGGAAGTGCTTAAAGCTATTAGAGCCGTTCTAAAAAGTAACCACAAGATTACACAGATTTTCACAAGAAAATAAATTATTGACACAGATTAACGCAGATTAACACAGATGATAAAAATCAACAGGGTTAAACTAAAATAAATCTGCGTAAATCAGTGTAAATCTGTGTCTCAAATAGAAGGAATGTTATATTTTATATACAACGAGAAAAAGCAAAGGTCAAGAAGTCTAAATCGTTTTCTCTCTCTGATCTCTGGTCTCTGGTCTGGGGGTTAATCGTGTGAAATCACGTGGTTTTGCAATTTATTTTCGGAATGACTATAAACAACATGCTTTCACTTCACCACAACTTCCATCGCATTATGCATATCTACCATTTCAAAACCCTTGATTAGCTCATCCAAAGAGATGCGATGCGTAATCAAATACTTTACATTTAGTCTTCCTGTGGATAACATCCTCACCGCTTCTCTATTTTGCTCGGAAGTGCAACCATAAGCACCGAATATTTGAATCTCTTTATAATGTATCTGGTTGTGGTCAAGGGAGATATTTTCATATCCATAAGGCAGACCCGAGAAAAATACGATTCTCCCTCGTTTATTGAGCATTTTAATGCCTTGAACAGGAACTTCTGGAGCAGAACAGGCGGGAATAACCACATCCACCCCGTTACTATTACTATCTGTCTCTTCTCTTATTGTTTCCACAGGGTCAGAGCCGATATCACTTGAATCTATAATAACATCTGCTAAGTGATTCTTTTCAGCAAATTCGATTCGTTGTGGTGAATTTTCAATAACGACTATTTTTGATGCTCCAAAGAGCCGAGCAAGCTGCGCGCATAAATGCCCGATTGGACCCGCTCCAAAGATTGCCACTACATTTTCAAGTTCTATATGACAAAGTTCCAGCGCATTGATGCAACAAGCAATAGGTTCTGCGAGAGAAGCTTCTTCAAAGGATAAAGATGGCGGTATCTTATTCACGCACCCATTTTGAACTCCATTTGCTGGAACGAGCATATATTCAGCGAATCCACCATCATGATGAAAGCCTATTATCTTCATTTTATCGCACATATTGGGAATGCCACGTATGCAGAAAGGGCACCTTCCGCATGGAAGTCCAGGGGCTACTTGCACTCGGTCACCCACTTTGAATTTGTCCTCAACTCCTTTTCCAACTTCAACTATTGTCCCCGCAACTTCATGCCCGGGCACACGTGGCAGTTCGAGGTCACGATGTCCAGCATGGAACATCTTTACGTCTGTTTTGCAAATTGCGCATGATTCTACTTTTATCAATATATCGGCGTGGTTACACGAGGGTATGTTTATGTCCTCTATCTCTAAATCCTCCTTTCCTCTCAGAACTGCTGCTTTCATTTCAATTTGCATCCATTTCCCATAACAGACATTCAAGTTTGTTCTCACCTTGTTCAGCGTCAGAATTTTGTTCCCTCGTCCATTCTCTCAGTTTAAGGAGTGCTTTGCCAGATTCGAGTGTCTTTCTTGCTATTTCCACTCCCTCACTGAGGTCTCTGGCTTTGCCCATCAAGTATAAAATAGGAGCAGCATTGAGACACACGATATCGGTTTTTGGACCCTGCTCCATGCCACTCAATATCTTCAGGAAGTATAACACTTCTTCTTTCTTTTCTGCTGCGGGAAGAAGAGCATGTGCGTCAGTGCGAGGAATTCCAAACTTCTCTGGAGTAACCGTATAAGTAGTGATTTTACCATCTTCATGCAGTTCTGCCACGATTGTTTCACCTATGGTGGACACTTCATCCATACCTTCAGTCCCCTCTTCGTTCATACCATGAACCACAAAAGCTCGTTGATAGCCCATTTCTCTCATCGCCATCGCGACAGACTTGACCAGGTCCCTGGAATAGACACCTCTTACAGCGTAGCGAGGAAGTGCAGGATTAGCAAGAGATGCAGCGATATTCAGGAAGGTGCCAAACCGAATCTGAGACAGGATTCTCGCAAGTTGGGGATGGATTTTTGGATTCATGCCATTGAAGATGCCAATACCTGCCTTTTCTATACTTCTTTTTACAATTTCCACTTCGCATTCAACGTCAACTCCTACTGCTTCCAGGATGTCTACTGCTCCGCACCTGGATGTAATTGCCCTTGCCCCGTGTTTCGCCATGCAGATGCCGTTAGCTGCGGCAACGATAGAAGCAGCGGTACTGATATTGAAGGTATTGAGTGTATCCATTCCAGTGCCACCGTTTTCGACCAAAGGCTGTGACACCGCTGGCGTTACTTTCATGGTATCGTATTCATAAATGGCTTTCCAAATGCCTGCGATTTCCTCTGGCGTCACACCCTTAGCAGTCATTGCTACTAAGAAAGCACCTTGATGCAGCTCCGGCTGTTCATTCATGAGCATCTGGCGGAACATCTCGCATGCTTCGCTTCGTGTAAGGTTTCTTCCCCGCATGAGCTCGGTAATCATGCTGCCGAAATCTTCTTTCTTTATCCTGCTCATGCAGGGAACATGAGCATATCCCTTTTTAAATGTTTCCTTTTGTATTACACAGGTAACGCAAAATTTGTAGCAATGATGAAAAGAGCAGGTAAAATGGAACCCGTAAACATCCGAATACCGAAAAAGAAAATACAGAAGATTGACGAAATTGCAACCAGGAATGGCATCACGCGCTCCGAGGTAATAAGGCACGCACTGACAATTTATTTTCAGCTGTTAGAGAATATAGGGGGATTCGTAAACCTAAGGAGCCTGAAAATATCACCAAATGAGATTTCAATTTCTAAATGCGGTGACCTCGTTATTATGAAGCTTAAGAATGGACAGGCATTAGTACTGGCTAATACTTCCTCCGGCGGCATAGGACCAAAGCTCGAAGATGTGGTCAAACTTGATGGTATACTCCTTGGGCGGTTAATGGCTCGAACAGTGCTAATAAAGGTTCTGTCTTCGGGAGCACAGCCGATTGTTTTGGTTGCCAACCTGAGTGTGGGATTCTTCCCCACGGGCTCACAAATATTCCAGGGAATACGGGAGGAAGCGCATAAAATTAATGCATTGGAGATATTAGAAGGTCATACAGAAGAAAACATCGAAACGAGCCAAACAGGCATGGGCATTACTGCATTGGGGCTATGCATGGAAAGAGAATTGAAAATAGGAAAGTCAATGAAAAATGATTTGATTGTTGCCATTGGTGAGCCAAAGGTAAGGGATGAAGTGCTAAACGCCGGGACCAGAAGCATCGTAATGGTGGAGGACGTGCAGAAACTTTCAGAGAGGGGGTTTATCCATGAAATCATACCTGTTGGTCATGAAGGGATAAAGGGAAGTTTAGAAATGATGCGGAGTATATCGGGTTATAAATACAAAATAGCGCCGGAGAAGGATATAGATATAGAAAAATCGGCGGGACCTTCAACCGTTGTGCTTGTTACGCTGGAGGAGGGGAAGATGGAAATGCTGAAGAAATTGGTTAAAAGAGATGTTCAAGTTGTGGGTAGGGTATTGTAATGCACAATAGTTATCCATTTGGGTTATAACTCTTATCAAAAATTTGAAAATAGAAACCCTTATATACATCTAACCCGCTATCTGGTCACAAGATGGAGAAAAGTGGAGAGATAAAAATAAAACGGTTAGTTCCGGTTCTTAAGAAAAGGGTAAAGGCGAAAGTTAAGGGTTAAATAGCCCGCTCTATCTCTATCACGCTATACAAATACAATACCCATTGATATTATCTATTTGGGTTATAATTGTTACCTAAAGTGAAGGTTTTAAATGTTGCTTCGATAAAAATATGAGCAAAGAAACGCCGCAGATGACGCAGTGAGATAAATACCTAAAAATAAAAGCGAGGGGAAAATGCAAAGCAGAGATAAGAAATTGGCAGTAATCCTGTCGGCAGCTACGGTTTTTGCAGTGTTAGTGTCAGCGTCGCCCGTAATGGCAGAAGAAGCAGAAGTTGTAAGGATTTTTTCAACAACTTCCTCATCCCCAGGTGACGAATTCACTGTAACCTTAAGTATATCCGGTATCCTGATAGGAGGGATAGTTGAGACAATCCCGGATGGCTTCACCTTTCCAGAGCATCCTTCTGATTATCAATACTACGAGGTTTCAGGGCAAAGAATAGCATTTGCGGTGATAGATGAGACTACGGAGATAAAATATAACGTGGAGGCACCTTCCTCTGACATCGGAGCGTTCAGCGGATTTTGGGAGGATTTTTTGAACAAAATAAATGGAACTGTGCAAAATGCTGATTCTGACGATGAAGAGGAGGAAGAAGAGGAGGAGGAAGATCTGGGAGCCACCCCAACTCCAACACCAAGTTCGAATGTAACAGGGTTTTCCATAGAGGCAGGGGAAGAAGCATCTTTGACTTTTGAAGGCACAGATTTGAACGTGTCAAAAATAAGCATAAAAGTGGATAAAAGTGTGAGCGGGGTTGAGATTGTAGTTCAAGAAAACACTAAGCCTGAAAATATCCCTGAGATATCAGGGATACCGTATAACTATTTCAACATAACCGCTGTGAATCTGACAGCTAACGTGACTGCGAAGATAGAGTTCAAAGTGAATAAGTCTTGGATTAGTGACAATGACATCAATGAAACAACGATAAAGCTAAATAGATACAATGGAAACTGGACTGTTCTCCACACCTCTAAGCTCAGTGAAGACGAAGTTTCTTCTTATTTCGAAGCAGAGACCCCGGTATTTTCCTTATTTGCGATAAGCGGCGAGAAGAAGGTTGGAGCATCGCCGACACCAACGCCAGAATTTGAAGAAACTCTTACCTCTATAACCACGCCAAAGCCTGAAGAAGGAGAACCTGCCTCAAATCATACTCCGACTGAACAAACACTTCCAGCGAAAACCTCTGCCAAAGAAAGAGATACAGGATTGACAATGATAGTAGCAGCGACCACAGCCTTAATAGCGGTTGTTGTTATAGCAACATATTTTGCGGTATTTAGAGGTAGAAGGAGAGGAGGTGAGAAAGAATGAGAAAAGTGTTATCCTGTCTCTTGGTGATGCTGCTTTTTGCCTCGTGTTTAGCCTTGGCGGTTACAGCGGCGGCTGCGCGACAAACAGGAATACCAGGGGATACCGATGAAGATGACAAACTAACAGAGGATGAGCTCGTGGATGCAATCCTTTCATATATGCTCGAAGAAGAAGAACAGCTCGAATTGAATGAGCTAAGAGATGCTGCACATGTCTATGTATATTGGGATGGAGAGCCAAGGACGATTGTGGATTCTGTTGATAGAACAGTGGGGATATACAAACCAATAAAGAGGGTAGTATGTACTTTTCCACACCATATTGAAGCTTTACGAACTCTTAAGGTATCAAAAGATACAATAGTTGGTGTTCCCTCGCGGTTGGATACAGTTTTTTTCCCAGAGTTCGCTGACGTAACATGTATTGGATTCTCAACCGGGCCTGATCTTGAGGCAATATTGGAGATAGATCCTGATGTCGTTCTTCTTGCTGGTGATCTTGGCAGTAGTGCTATGGGTGACCCCGATGAGGACCAGGAACAACTGGAAGCTGCTGGTGAAACAGTAATCCGTTTTACCTTCAATCAAGTGGAAACGATTCCTGAAGAAATGGAAAAGCTTGGATATGTCTTTGAAAAAGAAGATGAAGCCGAAGAATTCATTGACTGGTATGAGAATATTCTGAATTCAATCAAAGGGAAAACGAGCGAGGTCTCTCCAGAGAATAAACCAACGGTATACTCTGAATACTTACCATACGAGATTTCTACGGCTGATGACGAGATAATTGCATTGGCAGGAGGCAAAGATATATTTGAGGGTAAAGAAGGAGTAGTAGGTAAAGAAGATGTAATGGCTGAAGGCCCGGCTATTATAATCAGAGTAGTATGGGGAATATTTGAGGCTGTTGGGGGTTATGGTCAGGATGCGGATGATACAGCAGCTTTAAAGGAAGTAAGAGAGGATATTATGAGCAAAGAAGAATTGCAGAATGTAACGGCGGTGAAAAATGAAAGTGTGTACATAATAGCCTCTCACATCTGGACTTATTTGCCTTACAGTGGAAACAAAGCTCTTATAGGTCTATGCTACTTAGCAAAATGGTTCCATCCTGAACTCTTTACAGACTTAGATCCAAAAGCAGTCCATCAAGAATATCTGACAAGATTCCAGGAGCTGGACATTGATTTGGATGATAAGGGGGTGTTTGTGTATCCTGAGAAAAAGGGGTAAATGTGAGAGATAAACCCCTTCAGCTTTGCAAAAGCCGTTTAGGGAAAAGTGCTTTGCGGAAAGAAAAAGAAAACATGCCCCTAAAAGTAGAAAAAGATGTGGTGCGAATCCACGAGGGGGCTGAGGAAGAAAGAAGGTTTTGCGCCGATGAGAGGTGCAATGATGTAAATACGAAAAACGAAAAGGAGGGGATAAAAAATGAATATGAGACACAAAAGGGTATTGTGTGGAATGTTAGCATTGTTCGTTGCTGTATTAATAGTAGCATCAGTGTCCGTAGCAGCATACGACCAGAAGAAGATACTTGTGGACCTGACACATGCAGAGCGAATTTCTATTGATAGCATGACTTCACCGAATCTGGACATATCAAGTAACAATAGAATCTTCAACTGGACAGATTGGGCGGACTACATGAGAGGAGAGGGATATGCAGTAGATGTGTTGACAGAAGGACCGATAACCGTGGAAAAGCTTGGAGACTACTGTGTGTTGATCATTGCAGAGCCTGATGTAACAGTAAGTGGACCGGCATACTTCACAACTGATGAGTGCACCGTAATCAAGGAATTTGTTGAAAACGGTAGAGGACTTCTTCTGATGGGCACCCAACTCGTTGGTGGAAGTTCAATGGATGAGTTCATAGCCGACTATTATACGGTCTATCATTACTCGGAAATCCATAATGCTCTGCTTGCAAACATGAGCATTGGCATGAGATTCGCCGAAGGTATGATAGGTCCTGATCCGTACGATGTGATGGCGGATGATGATATCGTGGATCAGGCTGGGGGTCCAAAAGGGAACATCTGGATACACGAAGGAGACAAGTCACACCCAATATGGGATAATGTAACCGACGGCAAGTTCGCTTATTGGCATGGATGCTCCATCAATGTGACAGATGAAAGCATTGTGAAGGTAGCAACTGGAGACGATGACACATATACGAGCGTGAAAAATATGGATTACAGCCCGATCGTAAAACCATCTGGCAGCTATCCCGTTGCAATAGCTGCTACTGACTACGGCAATGGACGGATAGTAGCATACGGTGATGCTGGTTGCTGGCAAGGTAAAGTAGAATGCATGGGAGGAGCGATATTCACTAATCCTAAATACCACGAGCAAGAGCTTGCACAGAATATTATAGCATATTTAGCAGGACCGATTCCAACAGGAAATATAACAGTATTAGCAAGAATATCTGCTGATAGTAATGGAAACTTTACGTTCTCTAACCTCACTGCTGGAAGTTATACTGTAACCGCGGTGCTATTTTCTCCAATGGGTTGGTGGACGATGGGAAGTGTAAATACCAGTATAGGAAAGGGAGAGCTGCTTACCGATGCAGATACATGGCTAACCACAGCCGAGGAAGAAGCAGTAAACGAAATATTGAATGCTACTGTTGACCCAAGCGGTTTAACTGGCACGAGTTCAATTTCTGGCAGAGTGCTTGCACAAACACCTTCCGGCACAGTTCCTGGAGCAAATGCAATGGTCGTTATAGCCCAAACGGGTTTCTTTTTTGATACCGATGCTCCAGTTAATCCCTACCCCAGCATTTCTGGTGTTCACAATGGGACATTGGAGGTAACACGTCCCATCGTAGTAGAAAGAATGTACACCTATGCTTGCAGTGGAACAGGCGGGCATTCAGAATCCGTCAAGATTTGGAATGCCACGGGATGGAATGTGAATGCTACCTGGAATGGCTATACAGGAGATTGGCACACAGTCGTTTTCAGCGAGCCTTTCACGCTAAAAGCTGGCGAAACATACAACTACACAATAAGAACAGGCTCTTATCCGCAGATTCATCACATTGATGAATTAGATGCAGACGGTGGGACAATCCGATGCACAAAGTTCGTAGACGCAAATGGGAGGGTACACAACAATTGGATCCCAGCGATAAGGTTGGAGGGAAGTTAAAACTCCCCTCTTCTTTATTTTTTGAAAAGGTGTAAAAATGAAAATCATTTGTATCTCAACGGTTGCAACTCCGGTACTTGCTGAAGCAATGAATAAGCTGAACAATGATTTTGCGCTCAATGCAGAGTTTAGGATATACTACCCGAACCAAATCAACGAAGATGAAATTGAAGAGGAAACCGTAAAGAATGATTTGAGAACCTCAGATATCGTTTTGATTGACATGGGCGGTGGAGGAGCGAAATCAAGCGAGGTCATTTATGACGCATTAAAGGATGAGAAAAATATCGTGTTAAATCTTATGGGTCCCATGGGCAAGCTGATGGAGATAACAAGATTAGGCTCTTTCTCAGGTGGAAAAATTGCAGCGCGAGTAAAAAACGCTGATGAAGTAGAGAACCCCGAAGAACTTTTGAAGAAAATGGAACGGGTTCAAAATATGGTGGAGACGGCAGGAAAAGTATTACCCGTTAAATCCTTAAGAGATGCGAGAAATTATATCAAGGTAACTAAATATTGGAGGTATGGTGGAAAGGACAATTATTATAATCTGTTTCTTCTTCTTCTCAGAGAATACTTTAAATACAAGCTGCCAAAGGCAAAAGAACCCATTGACTTTCCAGAAAAGGGCATCTATCACCCTGCATACGGTCATTTTACTGACTTAGAGAAATTTATTGCAATATCTGGTTTCAACGAGGATAAACCAACCATTGGGATGCTTTTTTACGGTGGAATGCATTTTGATCCAAGTATTACAACAATAAAGGCATTTATAAATGAATTCAGTGATTTCAACGTTATTCCTGTTTATTCCAATGGTATTCACAACTTAAGGGCAATAAGAGAATATTTCTTACATAACGGCAAGCCTTCCGTTGATGTGGTAATCAACCTAATGTGGTTCAGGATAAACGGAGGTCCCCTTGGTGGAAACCCAGCTTTGACTGCCGAATTACTAAAAGAATTAAACGTGCCATTCTTTGCTCCTGCACCTATGCTCATGCGAGATGTAGAAAAATGGAAGGAATCGCCAACCGGTCTTTCGCCACTGGAAATCATTACTGCCGTGGTCTGGCCAGAACTCGATGGATGCATTGAGCCCATACCTTCCTGTGGAATGCAGGATATAATGGTCGGTGAGATAGAGTCAAAGGAACTCTCACCAATTGACGACCGTGTTAAACGCATTGCTGGCAGGCTCAAAAATTGGGTCGAACTGAAGAACAAGCCCAATAATGAAAAGAAAATCGCCATCGTCATTTATAGCTTTCCACCAGGTGAAGGGAATATAGGAAAAGCGGCTTATCTCGACGTTTTTCAATCTGTAAAACGTTTGCTGGAACATCTAAAAGGGAGTAGATATACTGTGGAGCTTCCAGAGAAAGAATTAACTGATTTATTTGAGGAGATGGAAATCGTAAACTCGGGAACCTGGTTCAGAGAAGAGGAAACGCTGGAGAATTGTTATTCTATTGATCTAAAAGATTATCTCGAATTTTTCCACTCGTTGCCGAAGGATGTGCAAAAAGATGTTATAGCAGATTGGGGCGAGCCTCCAGGAACGGTAATGACCGCTGATAACAAACTCCTGATACCGGGGATAAAGCTTGGTAACGTATTCGTTGGAATTCAGCCTGCAAGACCTCCGCTTGGTGAATCGGACTTGGCTAAAGCTGCTCATGACAAAACAAAACCACCTCATCATCAATATCTCGCATTCTACTTCTGGCTGCAAGAAATCTGGGGAGCCGATGCCGTGATTCATGTAGGAACTCACGGTCTGGCAGAATTTATGAAAGGAAAGGAAGTAGGAATGAGTGCTAATTGTTCCCCGGACATCTTAATTGGAAATATGCCTCATCTTTACATTTACCACGTCTTAAACACATCAGAATCAGCAATAGCAAAGAGGCGGCTTTACGGCACGATGATCGGCTATAATTCTCCTCCTTATACCACTTCAGACCTGTATGAAGGGTATGCTAATCTACAGGATTTGATTGACGAATATCACGAAGCAGTGCTGGAAGACCCTTTGAGAAGCGAGAAAGTGAAAGAGAAGATCTTTGAACTCGCGGAGGAATTGAAATTTGATGGTGCAAGCATACCAAATATTCATCAACAGCTCTACGAGATGAAACGAAGCATCGTACCAAAAGGACTGCACGTAGTTGGGCAGCGTTACGAGAAGGAAGACCTCAAGAAATTCACTGAATTTATCCTAAGGTATGACAGAGAGGGCATAAAATCACTCAATAGAATAATAGCTGAGTCAATGGACATTGATTACGACTCAGCGTTAAGAAACAAAGACAAATATGCTTCGGAGCTTGATAAAATAGATAAGAACTGTGCAGACCTTGTAAATTGTTGCTTTGAAGAATCCATTGAAAGTGCTGTAAAGAAAAGCAATGCTGATAGTAAGCGCAGAAAGGGTTTGAAGAAGACTTTAGCATTTGGACTTGAAGTAGCGGAAAAGTATGCTGATAATTCAAATGAGCTGAAAAGTTGCTTGCGTGGCTTGAATACGGAGTTTATCGAACCAAGTCTTGGTGGGGACGTGGTAAGAACACCAGAAGTCCTTCCTACCGGGAGAAATATCAATCAATTTGACCCCAATAAAATCCCAACTTCGACAGCTTCAGAAAGAGGAGCGGAAATAGCAGAGAATACGATAAAGAGATATTTGGAGCGAGATGGCAAATATCCAGAAAGTGTTGGTATCGTGTTATGGGGATTTGAAACGACAAAAACAGGTGGCGAAACAATTGGACAGATTCTTCATTATTTAGGTGTGAAAATCATTAAAGAGAAGGGCTCGTGGTATCCAGAATTGGAAATTATCCCTTTAGATGAGCTTGGAAGACCCAGAATTGACTGCCTTCTCAATATCTGCGGCTTTTTCCGTGATATGTTCCCAAACCTCATTCAACTGCTGAATCAAGCATTTACGCTTGTGGCAAGTCTGGATGAACCAACAGAAATGAACCTCATCAGAAAACATTCGCTTGAAAACATCGAAATGCTGAAAACAGAGCTTGAAAAAGGAGTGATAGACGAAAAAACTGCAAATAAAATTGCTTGCGGTAGAATATACGGTCCAAAGGCAGGAGAATATGGCACAAGAATGCTTCCTCTGGTCGAGGACTCCATCTGGGAAGAAGAAAAAGACCTGGCAGAAGTCTATATACAGTCTATGAACCATTTATACGTGGAAAATATTCATGCACAGAAAAGGGATGCCCTGTACAGGAAGAACCTCGAAAAAATAGATTTGGTGTCGCAAGTCAGAGATTCACATGACTATGAAATAGTTGACCTCGACCACTACTATGAATTCTTTGGTGGGCTATCAAAAGCTGTGGAGACCGTTAAGGGCGAAAAAGCGGCAATGTTGATTACCGATACCACAAAAGAGGTGATAAAAACTAAAGACGTTGGAGACGTTATAGTAAGAGGGACAAGGACGAGATTGCTGAATCCAAAATGGATAGACGGAATGCTGGAGCATGACTATCATGGAGCACAGCAGATTGCAGACCGTTTAGAAAACACGCTGGGCTTGGCTGCGACCACAAATGTCGTCCCTAACTGGATATGGTCTTCTATTGCAGAACGGTTTGTTTTCGACGAGGAAATGCGAAAGAGGTTGGAAGAGAACAACAAATTCGCAGCCGTTGAAATAATGGAAAGATTGTTTGAAGCGGAAAAAAGAGGATACTGGAAGGCGACAGAAGAGGAGTTGGAGAAAATGAGACAAGCATATTTAGAAATGGAAGGCGACATAGAAGAGGGATTAAAGGGGTGAAATAAAAAGGAAGAGATAGAAAAGAAAAAAAGAGGAGAGTAAGGTTCAGACTGAGAAAAATGCAAGGTGGATAAGTAAATGGACGAAATAACACGGGTGATAAAGGAGCTGTTGTGGCTACTTCAGTATATGAATATAGCTGAAGAAGAATGTGAAATCGAAATTGAAGAAAGCGTTGAAGCAATAAAACAAGAGTTGGGTTCATGGTTTATCAGCGATTATCCAAAGCTTTATCAGGGCTCATAACACACTTTTTCTTTTTAGAACCTTAACTCCGCCAAATCATGGGGCACATATAATTAGCAACTGCAACATAAAGCATGCGTTTATGATTTAACGAGAGAAGAAAACCGAAAAGCTTTTTATTTATATAACCCCTACGTAACTTTATGGGGAACACAGAAGGGTGGGCGAGAAGTTGGTTGGAAAATCAGCGACACGAGGGTAAAACATGTCTCGAAATCAAGACGCGGGGGTCAAAGAACTATGTCTATCATTCAACGAGTCGTTACGATAAAGAGATAAAAAAAGGACGGAAAGTGTCAAAATACCTCGGGAGACTCGACAAA
>JAYEII010000017.1:0-14457 GCA_034660015.1 Methanobacteriota archaeon
CCCTAATTTCTCAACCATCAAATATCTTCTATGGTCTGTTAATGGGTGAATGACGACCGTTGTGTCTTTTCTTGCTTCCACGACTTCATCCAGATAAACGATTCCCCCCTCTTTTACAGCCATAAGCAAAGGACCATCAATCCACTCAACATCGTCTCCTTTAATGATATACCTTCCAGTTAAGTCATTTCCACTTAAATCATCATGGCAGGCAACAGTATAGAGCGGTCGACCTAACTTCCATGCCATGTGCTCAACTAATCTTGTCTTACCACTTCCCGTCGGTCCCTTCAGCATAAAGGGTAGTTTATTCTCGTAGGCAGCTTCGAATAGCGCAACCTCGTTTCCTTGAGGTAAATAAAAAGGCTCCTCTTTTATTTTAAAGCCCCCATCTTCATATAATCTTGAGTCCAATCGCTCTAACATTTATATGCACCTCTTATAAATGGTTACAGACCAAGGCAGTGACGAACGGTCATCACAATGTTTTTTAATACCCTATCTGAAATCTTGCCGACAGGTTTCTCAGGGAAACGTTTGGGATCCAATGAGCGAATTTGAAAGCATAAGAAAATTGTCTCTATCGGCAAACCACTATCTTCTGGTGATACACGGACGTTTGTCAGGTAATCAAGAGAAATGTTTTCACCCTTTGTTCCAACAACAACCGTTACCACAAGAGGTTGTCTATTGATGGCATCTACGGATAAAACCAATACCGGACGTTGTCCTGCTTGCTCTCGCCCCTTCACCGGATTCAAATTGACAAAATAAACCTCTCCTTGATTAATAGCCATTATCTGCTCTCCAGTCCATCTGCTTCCGTTACAGCAAACTCGCGATCAATCTTTTGCAACTCGGCTCGAATCTCAGGATCCTTTGCCATCGCAGCAAGTTGGGTCTCGAAAGTAGCCTGTTCTACAGCATCGCTTTTTATTGTGTCCTCCAGCAAGCGATGAGCAAGTTGCTCAATCAACCATAACTGCTCCTCACGAGATAAATGGTCGATTGTTTTCTCGATTTGACTCAAAACTGGTAAATACATAATCTACCACTTCCTAATATCCCCTCCTTTCCTTTCTCTGCCAAAAGAGTTTTACCTCCAGACCAATAATTATTAAATAGACACGTATTTATAAATTTATAATCTAAATACTCTGTGAAACTGTGCAATAATAAAAATAAAAAGGGGATTAAAAAAAGCACCCCTATGCAGTCATTTTCAGTATTGGATGTGGCTCCAGTGACTCAATATCGTGCTCTGCCGCGTTAGCCTCTGCAACAATCATATCCGCCATTCCCACCAGTGGAAACGTCTTTGGAGCATGCTCAATCGGCCCGTAAAGCACGAAATCCTGGCCTGCGATAATCGGAATGACATTCGAGGCTATATCGCAGATATTGAACACGTCCGCGCCGAGTCCTTCCCAACCGCCTGGTCCTTTCGTCGCATGTTCCTTCCTGAACGTTTTCAGCCACGTCCATGCAGAAGGTGCATTGTGGATGCCCAGACCTACTGATATACCATATTTCGATTTGATGACGAATCCAGAAGCAATTGCTGAACCTACTCCTGCACCTATTGGCAGTGTCGCGGGGTCGCACATCTGTTTATATACGCCCATGTCCCGTGCGAGCTGCACCAGTCCTTTATCGAAAGTGCCTGCTCCTGTCTCTAACAGGTCTATCTTTCCCGCTACTGTCGAATCTTTTGGATTGAACGCCAGGATAATCGCTGCTTCTATTTTGGATTCTTCTATTGCTTTCAGCTCCTCCGGTGAACACGACACGTTTATCGAGTTGTACACCGCTCTGTCTGTCAATCCCACTTCGTCCACGTACTTTAGCCCTGCAACCTTTGCCTCCGCAACGGTCGAGTCAATCAAGAAGGGTGAGTCACTCTTCTCTACACAGAACGCAATTTCTTTCTCCATCGCCTCCGGCGATTCCGAAAATATCTGCATCATGCACGGATTGCCGGTTAAATCAGAAAACTCATCCTGCTTGTTTAGCACGTCTTCCGCCGCTTTCTTATCAAATATCCCTTTTTCCGCGTCCTCGACGAGGTAGTGCTTCGCATAGAATATCGTGCCGCACATAACAGTTGCGCACTCGCCTGGCTGACCTCCTACTTTCACTCCGCCTATTTCATATATCTCCTGCTTCCTATCAAACAAAAACATTTTTTCCTTTCCTGTCCTCCTTTTTCTTATCCTCTCTCTTTTATGCTATTTAGATTAGGAACATCACAAATATCAGTATCCCTACTATAGCACCGTACAATATGCCAAGTGCTGTGCCAATTTTCTCGCCCTGTTTCTGCGCCAGTTCACCCGCTACGAACTCGACTTTCTCATCCATCACATTCAACCTATCCAGCAATTTCGTATGTTCTGGTGGTGTTATTGCAATTGGTATGGGGACACTTAACTCCTTTTCCAGTTCCTCTTCTAACTTTTCCAGTTCTTCCTCTCTCTCTTTTTCGCTTTTCTCTTCTTCTGCCATCGCTACCTACTTCACCCCCATTAACACTATCTTCATGCCGGCAAGCACGAGGCTTACAAAGATACCTAGTGCAAATCCTTTAACAAAACCGACCCAAAGCCCTGCTGCGAATCTCGAATCCTTTCCTATGACCGTTATCAGCTTCCTTAAATCCTCTATCTTCGCCGTTATCACTGCCGTCTCCGGAGTCTGTTGTGTAACCTTCTGTGCAGCCATTTTAAATCACCCCCGTTGTTAATGCTAAATAAGCAATGAAAGGTATAGCGACAACTAAAGCGAGCAAAAATCCCGCGGCTAACCCGAGAATGGTATTCTTTGATATTGCCATTGATAACTTGTAGTCCCTTGCCATCACCTGTGACTTATATCTCGCACTTTCTACTGCACCGGTGATTGTACCCATGAACGGATCGGCAGACATAGCTAACGGTATTTCCAGTTCCGCCGCTTCCTCCTCTTCTGCTCCCACCTTTACGATCATCGGGTCTTCAGGAAAGGCACCCGGGTCTTTTGACTTACATTCCGCTACTTTCGCTTTTATCGCTCCAACGTCTTCTGAACCCATCATCTCAATTATTTCTACCTGCTGTCTGAACCGCTCAACCGCTTCAAGTGGCACGTTCTCGATGAATGGTATTGCACCCGGTGCATCTACTATCTTATGCGATTCCTTGTCTATACCTTTCTCATGCAGTTTCAATAACGAGCCCCCGGTTACATGTCCCGGAACTTCTGGTCCCGTAAGGACGTAGAACCTTATGTTTGGATTGGCGATAATATTCGCTATCTGCTTCTCCAATCCAATGTTCTCCGTCTTACATGACCCCACTATTGCAGCTCCGGCAGCGAATAACTCCTGTATCGCAGCATCGCTGAGATGACCGCCTCCTGAGGAAACAGCCACGGGGTTCTTTGGATCACCTGCATCATAATCACCCGTCGCTACGGGCCATCCCTCTGCTGGTTCTTTCTTCTCCACCATTATTATGCACCTCCAAATCCTATTCCATAAGTCATCAGCACAAGTGCTACTGCCAGGATACCGAACGTCAGTCCCACCATCAGCATCGTGATAAACCCTGCTATGTCTGTTATTCCCTCTCGGTTAGGCTGTGCCATCGAATACGTAGTCGATGGGTCAAGAATGTTGAACAGGTCATCAACGGCATCTTCTAAGATGCCCAACTGCTCGTCTATCGGCGCTAAACTCACCTTGTAAAAACCTGGTCTGGCTTCTCCTACTGTCATCGTTGCCTCGTCTAAAACAACGTTGTATTTATCATTTATTACTATTACCATCTCTTTTCTTAGCCTCCTAAAGTCTTTATCAGTCCGGTGCCCACAGCTCCGTATGACTCCTCAAAACACGCTTTCATATATGCTCTGTAATAGACCACCCAGACAACGGCACCAAGCACAATCAGCGGTATGCCTTGAACTGCTGATAAGGTCAGTGTTGTCACTATCCCCAAGATGATACTTGCTATTCCACCTATCTCGATAGACATGAGCAGCGTTCTCCCTCTTCTCTCGTCAGCACCAAGGCACGTGTTAAGAGGCTGAAGCATACCAAAAGCAGATATAATGAAAATCACTGCGATTACTCCATTGTCTATTACATTTGGCAGTACTCTCGTAATGTCATACGTCCCCGCTACAATGGAAACTTCAAGTAGCACTGCCAGTGTTCCCGCCATACCTAATTCCGTCATTCCTCGTTCCAAGCCCGGTATCTTCATATTGATGAACTTATCGCCATTTGCCAAATTACCGGATACGAAACCCAGCAGTGCAAGAAGCGCAACGCCTGCTAATACGCCGAATGCTATTTCCACTCCGCCCACTACTAACGTTCCAAAACTCATTGATGCTACTGCAATTCCGGTTATTCCTCCTATGATACCAAATCCCATTGCTAACACGCCTATGGATGGAACACCGGTTCCTAATCCGTATCTGGCAGTTTTCCTCACCGAATCCGCGCCCCATGCAAAGACAATCAGCATACCTACCCCCTTGATGAATGCCGGTAGCCCCGGGAATATCGCTATTAATGCACCGATGATTAGCGCAAAAATCCCCAGCCTCGACTCGTTGAAATAGTCAAAGGATAGCTTAAACTCCTCTTTGGGCTTCGCTTCTTCTTCTCCCATCTCGTTACATTACACCTCCTACTAACGTGCCGGTAAGCATTGCAATCACTACGATGACCCCACAAAGCACAGACACGATTAATGAACAGGTAAGCCCTGTTCGTATCCGAGCCTTGAACTTCGGGTCATGGAATCCCTCTATCGTCCCTCCGATGTTATAGGCTGCGATGATTGCGTTGGCAATAAAAATACCCATTGCCACTATCCCTGCGGTTGCCACTGAGAAGTGTGCATAGCTGTCTGAGACGAGCATGACATAAATAAGTGCACCGCCAAATCCGCCTGAAAAACCGCCCAGTATTCCCGAGACGTAACTCACTGTCGGAACTCCGTGTCCATCTGTCCGCGGTGTCTTGTATTCAGTCTGCGATTCCTTGGTTATTGGGTCCACTGCCACTCTGCCCGAACAGGGCACTATACCAGCACCAAAGATGTATATCAGGTTTCCAACAAACATGGTGAACCCTATCATCAACATCGAGCCCACGGCACCTGACAGCGCAACAAGGATTATGCTTGGTTTTGTCGCCCAAAAACTCGCCACCGTTGACGCCGTGAATAAGCCCGTAACTGCTGCCCCGGTCATCAGCATCACACATCCGGTTGCAATTCCCGTGGCAGTAGCCATTGCCGCTGGTGCCCCCCCCACAGGCATTAAGTGAACCGCAAGAGATGACAGTAGTCCCCCTATTATTATACACACCAATACCAACAAAAGTGTTATCGGCTCCATCTTCTCTTTTCACTCCTTTTATTTTCTTTCTCTTTTCTCTTACTCATTTTTCCTTACTCCCCTACGAAAGGCCCGTATTTATTCCTCGCCCACTTCTCTAACGTTCTGGCTAGTATTACAAGTACTATTGCAATCACTATCCCTATTCCAATACCCCCTGCTGCTGCTATAGAGGGGTTCCAAGCTGGCCCAGCCAAATCACCGAGTAGCATTCCTATCACTGTTCTCCAGTTCTCGAACAACACGATGAGCCCGAACGCCAAACCCGTTGCAGGACCACCGAATTTCGCGCAGAAAGCTGCTACGTCCTTTGACGTCCTTACACCGCAATCACCGTACCGGCAGATTTGCCCGTGGTAAACTACTCGCCTACCCTCGCCGAAAGGTTTATCCTGAAACTCTCTCTCTGTTCCATAGTGTATATCACCGGTAGATGATCCGATTGCACCCACTGTTAGCCCCCAGATGAGGCACAGTAAAGGAAGTGGGAACGGATTGCTTGCCCCTGTAACACCTGAAAGAATCCCCAAGTTGCACTGGATGTACGCAATACCCGTAATGCATATCACTGCCATGAAGTTATGGGTTGCTATTGGCAACAGATGCCCGTAGAAGACATCGAGATAAATAGGCTGCTCAAATCGTTTATGCGCTGCCTCTCTTCCCACATGGCATACGGACGACCGAACCATGTGCACGAGCGACCCCACTGCTGCACCCACAGGTATTGCTAATATCGCTGCTTTTGGTCCAACGGATCCTAACTGCAGTAATATCAACATTGCTATAGTCCCTGAGATAGTGCAAGAAAGCGCATAAGACAGCCCTTCTCCCGAAATCGCCTTGTTGAAGTACCTGTGTATGTACCCCATCTCGGGTGCCAGTTGCACTTGCGAATTCGGATTGCTCTGCGACCCTATGTCTGACTCCAGATCCTCGAACATACACGCAATGAATGCCAAGAACGCTATCACCAACATCCATGCAAACAAACTTATTACTGGCATGAGGAGAAGTTGGTAAATAACTCTTTATAAAGTTTTCTATTTTTTCGTGCGGGGAACATTATAAGCAGAAAGAGGAAACATAAATAACTTTCGTTTTGGGTGAGAGTTATAACCCGAACCGGTAACAAAACGCGGAACAGGGTGATAGGCAGTTTTCTGCAAAAACAGACAAAATATTTATATCAATAGCATTTTTATAACATGCGCACTTTAGATAGTTGAATTGATAAAGAAGGAAAGAAGAACAATGGGCATATTTGGGAAAAAGCATCATCCACGAATACTTAAAACCGAGAAGATTAGTTATGCAGATTTGTTTTTTATCCTGCGTCTTTCAAGAGGAGACCTAACGTTAAGACCCATTTTTATTGCCGCAAGTGTTGAACTTGGAAACAGCACGACCAAATCTATATTGACCGCTACGGATTTGAAAACCGGAAAGACATATATCCTTGACAAGGCAGTTAAGATGACAAGAGAGGCGCGGTCTGACCGTGATTCATTCTGCCATACGTTAAGTTTGGTGGACCTTTCCGAAGAATCCATTGCTGATTTGGTGAAGAGGACGCTGCAGGACTGCGCGAAATCCGCGGGGATAACCACGCCTGATTTGCATTTCGTCGTTCGCTCCACAGGTGTAACGGCATGTTTCTCAAAGATTGAGGAGGTGGAGGGCGTAATAAAGGCGTTAGCAAAAGGATGTATGCTTGCTGGTGTGCCCCCAAGGAAGATGATTTCGCCCATGACGGTAGAAAATATCGCACCAGAGCTGAGGAAGTATTCAAGAATGGAAAAGACTTATTTTGACGGTGCTGTGACCGGGAACATCCCCCCGGCAGGTGAGTCCATAGTAGGGAACGAAATGGAAGGGGAGCTTGTAACTGCTGGGCTTAAGGAAGCAGCTAAATGGCTTGACGTTGATTACCGTAACCCTGCTCTATCCCTTGATTTTGGCACCACGCTCGCAGGTCGAATAACGGATGATGGATTGCCGTATGCACGTATCATTGGTAGCTTTTGTGGTTTAGCCGGTGCAATACCCGATGCAGTAGTATCAAAAGTTGTGAAGGTTGATTTCCCTTCCGTACTCGATCTACAAAAGAAGAAGGGAAAGATAAAAAAAAAGGTAGTGAAAGAATATACAGAGAATATTTTCGGGCATATACAGATAGAAAAGATAAAAAGTGGCACCAGGGTGGGCGGTGTCCCCGTGAATGTAGAAGCAGCGGAGAGAAGCGATGTTGTGTTAATTGGAGTGGATGCAGGCCATAACCTCTCGGATCTTCCTAAAATAGCTGATATCGGTGCAGAACTCGTAAGAGAGGAAGGAAAACAGTATATTATGCCAGTAATAGACGAGCTATCGGGGTGTATGGTGGAGGGAGCGGTAGGAATAGCAAAAGAGGAAGGTTTATATTTACCTAATACAAAAATAGGAATAACAGGTAGAGCAGGGATAACGGGAAGAAAGCCTGAGATAATACTGGAAAAGCTGAGTGGGTTATTTGGAAAGAAGATGGATGCAGAAGTGATATTTGCGGATGACGCACTGGCGCGGGGTGCTGCGGTTCTTGGCAGGTGTATGCACCAGTTTGGAACGCCGGAGAACCCGATAGGCGGGGTTCAAGGTCATGGATGCGTGTATGGCAAGCGGGTAAAGAGGCAGAAAGGAGGGTTTTGATGTCGAAATGGAGATAAAAGTAGAAGGGGGGGGTGAATTTGCAAACGCAAGTTATACGAACGTTTGCAATGATGTGTTCAGGGATGTAGGGCTACGGAGTAACATAGATTCGATATATATGTATTGCAACGCTGCGGAACACGTTTTTATTATTTCTATTGAAATCGGCAGAGTGCCAAGCCCTATAACGGTATGGGATGTGACGCTGCGAGAAGGGGATAAGTTAAGGATTACAAAGGAGGAATATGCGCCCAAACTGCTTGCCCTGCTGTGGGACCGATACGGCGAGCGAGTGCAGCAGGAGAGCAGATTAATAATACGCTTTGAACTGGAGGAAGAGGAAGTAGCGAAACTTAACGAGTTGGTTGTCTACGACCCGAAGGAAGATTTGACCGCCAGGATGTTAGATGGAATAGACAGGATATTCCCCGAGGGCGCACGCGTGCGGTATCCAATCCCTTCTGCACAGGGACAGAAGGGAATGACCATTATCGCTTCAGAGAATTCTATATCGGACGAATGGAAGGCAAAAGCGAAGGAGCTGGTAGGTGGGATAGCTTCGAGTGGAGGAGGTGCATAAGTGAACTATGTATAAAATAATGATGTTTTCGGGTGGTGTATACAAATTCAACGAATTAATAGAGATAGTCGAAGATATCGGCGGTTTTATATTGCAGTCAATGGTGATGCAGACAGAGACGATGCTGCACCTGGCGTTCCCGGCGGAGGAGGAGCCACGTATCAAAGCCAAAGCGAAAGAATTAGGTGGTAAACTAAAAGATTTGCCGCTGGGTGGTGCGGAGATAATGGTGGTCGTTCCTTCGCTGGGTAAACATCACGCTGTTTATCCTATGTGCGACATAGCGGAGTTTTTACGCAGAAATGGTGCGATTACGGATATGATGGGGCTGGCGAGGGGAGTGGGGAAGAGGATAGCACAGATGACGGTAGAGGAAAAGGCGATAATAAATGAATGCGATGCCGCAGTATTTGTGTTCGGGAATTTTAAGGAGTGTATCGAGGAGAAGGTAAAGCTATGCGAAATGATAGACGTGCCGTACATCATCGTTGGAGGACCATCGGCGTCGGACGTTGACTTACCACATTATGTCGGCGGAGTGGGAAGAAGGACAAGCAGGATGAATCGAAAGGAAGATATAGAAAAATTAAATGAGATGGCAATGGCGTTGGCGGACGTACTGGAAGAGAAAAGGATAGAACTGGAAGAGGACCCTTTAGCCGCTTCTCCTTTGTTCATTAAAGAGATGATAGATATGATTCTAACACCAAGAGTTACAGAGGAATTACCTGTTGTAATTCACATGGATGGTTTGCGGGTAAAAGTAGATGCAGAAGACGAGAAAAGGATAAGAGACATAGAAATAGGAAAAAGAAAGCTTTCTGAGATTTGCGAGATAAAAAAATCGTTATATGAGGGGTATCTGCTGGAAATATTACCAGAGGCAGTAGCAGGAGAGATATTCTAAATTAAATTCTTACGATGGGTACACACCCCACCATTTCCACTGGAGAGTGCCCCGCACGCCACACGGGCTGATGAAATAAGAAAATAAATTATAGACGCAGATTAACACAGATAGACGATAATTAAATAAATCAGTGTAAATCTGTGTAAATCTGTGTCCTAAATAGAAGGAAGCTATACTTTATATACAACATTCAAAATTCGTTTTTGCCATTTCGTTTAGTTTCTATTTCGATTTAGGCTACTAAAAAAGTGGTTACACAGCACCCAGACACCCCAACATTTCCGGTGGAAGTTGCATTCCTCGGTGACTTCGCTGCCTTATTTCTATCTTTTTACGATTGTATATAACGTTCCGCGAATACCCGAAGTTGGCGACCAACGGAAGCCAATTTGGACGCAGCGACGCGGAGCCGGGTACTCGCTGTTATATGAAGTGCTTGAGGTATTCTTATGATTTCTACCTTATTCTGTGCGTTTTTCCTATAAGAATTGAGAGATTATTCTCCATTCGCTATTTCTCACTGGGAAATTTGTACCTTGAAAGTGCCTTAAAATAGATAAATTCCCTAATCCATTTATTTCTAAGAGGGTTTTCTTAAGAATTGGCTTGTTAATCAATCTCTTTAATATTGTCATCTCAACATCTATTGATTCTTCTTTTTCAGAAGAATCCAACCGATACTTTTCCTCTGCAGGGAATTCTCCCATTAATTCTGGGTTTGATTCAATTCTTGTCAAAGCATATATCCCCGCTTCAGTTCCTGACAGCCAGATAAGACCAAGATGGCCTTTTTTTATCTTCTTTCTGTGCTGATTAACACCCCAATGAAAATTATTTCCAATATCGCTATCAGATAGTGCATTCAGAATATCGTATCTCTGTGGATTTCCTTGAAATATCCATACAGAAATATCTTCGTCATCAGTATGAGTGGTCGGCGATGTGATGTTTGCTATTTTCGGAGGGGCATGCTTCACAAATGAAGTACGATCATCAATGAACGTATAATCATATTTCTTAGCAAGCTCAGAAATAGAGGAAATTCCAAGTTCTTTGCATCCTATCCCTATATTCTTAAGAAATAATTGTCTTTCCTTAGGTATAATATTTGCGCATAGTATCATTTCGTAAAATTCATCTTGATTTCTACTTTTTAAAATGCCATAATATTCCGCAACCTGGCCAGATGCTTCACGACTTAGTATTCCTCTTTTTACTTCAACTATTACTTTTCGATTCCGTTTATCTTCAAACAGAATGTCAATCCTTTTCCCTTCAACTGTATACTGTTGACTAACAAGCCTGAAACCTTCTCCAGGAAAGATGTCGTCAGGATGCTCTGCTATCAGATTCTCAATGTCTTTTTCTAACATTATTTCCTCTTAACACACGCTTTGTTCTTTTTTGAGTGCTCCAAGCATTTCATATAACTCGCTTATGGGCGAAATCTCTATTTCCTCGATATTTTTCCTATTCATTCTTTTGTTTCACCCTCATATTTTTTGTTCTCAAACAAACAGTCCAATTTTACTTAAGAGCGAGAACATATATAAACTCACCATAAGAAACTATAATGCTACAATGACAAAACTACAAATTCCCTACGGCTCCAAGCTGATAGATGTGGACATAGCAGGTAAACTGTTAGAGCACGAAGGCGGTATTGACAGAAGTAAAACCCAACCCAAAGGCAGTGATGTGGAACGAATAAGACACGCCCTGCAAAACCCCATCGACACAAAAAAGCTGCGAGAGATAGTGGACAGGAAAAGAGACGCAAAAATAGTGATTGTCGTTGATGACCACACGCGAGAAGCGCCTACCGAGAAAATGCTCGATGTATTAACAGGAGAGATAGGGGAAGAGCATAAAGATAATTTACCAAGGCGGGTCACCCTGCTCGTTGCTTGTGGTACGCACACAGCGCCAAATGAAGAAGACTTAAAAAGAATTCTTGGTGCGTATATGAATACGTATGCCTCTCAATTTAACCTTGAGATTCACGATTGCGATGCAAAAGATCAGGTATTTGTTGGCACGACAAGCAGAGGGACACCGGTAATGCTGAATAGAAGTTACGTAGAAGCAGATGTGAAAATCTTAACAGGCGACATAACACTGCATTATTACGCGGGGTTCGGCGGCGGAAGGAAGAGCATCGTTCCAGGGATTTCATCACGAGAGACAATACAGAGAAACCATGCACTTCTACTGGATGACCGTGCAAAAACGGCGAATATCGAAGACAACCCCGTGCATCTGGATATGACAGAAGCAGCGTCTTTCGCACCCCCGGATTTCGTAATAAATACGGTTGCTGACAGTGCGGGCAATCTGGTAGATGCATACGCAGGAGAGATGAACTCTGTATTGCTTACGGGTGCGGAAGTTATGAAGAAACTATCTTCTCTTGAAACCGATTTGTTTGACGTTTTAGTGGTAAGTGCAGGTGGTTTTCCGAAGGATAGAAACCTGTATCAGGCAACAAAAGCTATCGAAAACGGTTATCATGCAGTGGTTCCGGGTGGCACGCTAATTCTTGTCGCGGAATGTCGCGAAGGAATTGGCGACCCTTATTTTGAGGAATGGATGAATAAATATGTAGCATACAAAGATGCCGCAGACGCAATCAGAACGAATTTTGTGCTTGGCGGGCATAAAGCGTTTTATATAAAGAAAACAATGAAAAAAATCCATCTCGCTATTGTTTCTGAACTGGACACGCAAATGTTGAATAGATGGGGTATAACGGGATATAAGTCCCTTCGTGAAGCACTAAAAAAGGAAATAAACAATGAGCCGCTTAAGATAGGTATAGTTAAAAAAGGTTTAGATACATTATTGGTTAATGTCAGTAGCCAAGAAAAATCAGTGTAAATCTGTGTCTGTGCCTTAACTTAAATAGAAGGAAGTAACTTATACTTCTTACATACTTATTATACAAAAATAAAGAGAGGATAAAATAAGTGGCAATGGCAAATCTTGCAAAGCAGAAGAGGATAGCTGCAGACGTGATGAAGGTTGGCGAAGGGAAAGTATGGATAGACCCTGACCCGGAAGCTACGGAGGATATAGCAGAAGCGATAACGAGAGAGGACATTCGTGGGTTGATAGAAGAAGGAATTATAAAAAAGAAGCAGAAGAAAGGCGTAAGTAGAGGAAGAGCAAGACAAAGAGCGGCGAAAAAAGCCGTCGGACGTAGAAGGGGGCACGGATCCCGAAAGGGTGCAAAAGGTGCAAGAAGGGGCAAGAAAAGGCAGTGGATAACCAAAATCCGGAGCTTACGCAGAAGATTAAAAGAACTGCGGGATGAGGAAGACCTCGACAAAACCGCATATCGTAAGTTATATACTAAAGCGAAAGCAGGAGAACTAAGGAATGTTGCTCATTTGAATGGGGTTGCAAAATCCGATAATAAAAATAAATTATAGACACAGATTAACGCAGATTAACACAGATAGACGATAAAAATCAACAATGTTAAACTTAAAATAAGCCCGCGTAAATCAGTGTAAATCTGTGTCTTAAATAGAAGGAAGTTATACTTTATATACAAAAATAAAGAGGAAACAAGAAATGGCAAAAAGTCCAACATATCATGTCCCGTTCAGAAGGAGAAGAGAAGGGAAGACCGACTATCGAAAACGGCTAAAGCTGCTGCTCAGCGGAAAGCCACGAGTAGTGGTACGCGAAAGTAATAAATACATTAGAATACAACTTGTCCTGGGTGATAATCTTAGTGATAGGACTGTTATCTCTACTATATCTTCTGAACTTGAAGGATACGGGTATGAAGGAGGAAAGTGCAACATTTCTGCTGCGTATCTCACGGGATTGTTATTCGGTAGAAAATCGAAGGAAGCAGAGTTTAACGAAGGCATCCTCGATATTGGGCTGTGCACACCTACGCATGGTTCTAAAGTGTACGCCACGTTAAAAGGGATTATTGATTCAGGGATGGATGTTCCTTACGACTCCTCTGTTTTACCCTCTGACGAGCGCCTTAACGGACAGCATATCGCCGAATTCTTACACAATCCTGCTATTATTGATAATTTTAATGTGGTAAAGGAAAAGATATTAGTTATAACATCAATACAGGAGGAGAAAACGAAAGCATCATAAATGAGCGGAAGAAGGAAAAGGAGGGAAGCGGATGAAGAAAAATGGGTACCATTAACAAGGTTAGGTACGCTGGTGCAAAGCGGTGAAATAAAGACCATAGAAGAAGCTCTTCGGTCGAGATACCCATTAAAAGAGCACCAGATTGTAGAAATGCTCCTCCCTGATATTTCTGATGAAGTCCTGGACATAAACATGGTGCAAAGAATGACCGATTCAGGAAGAAGAATAAAATTCAGAGTTTGCGTAATCGTGGGAAATCGGGATGGCTATCTTGGTATAGGACTGGGTAAAGACGCTCTTGTTCGTAATAGCATTACAAAAGCGATACGAGATGCGGAATTAAACTTGACATATATTGAGCGGGGCTGTGGGTCGTGGGAATGCGATTGTAACGAGAAGCATTCGCTACCTTTTAAGGTGCGCGGGAAATCAGGAGCGGTCGAAATAACCTTGAAACCCGCACCCAAGGGGCTGGGTCTCGCCGCGGGAGACATTCCCAAAAAGGTTCTGGAGTTCGCAGGCGTGGAGGATGTATGGGCAAAAACAAAAGGTTCTACACGAACCACCTTTAACCTTGCAATGGCAACCTACGATGCGTTAAGAAAAACAGCTACAATAAAAACCATTCTTTAAAAAATGAAGGCGATAATAAAGGTGAGAGGAAGTGTAGGAATAAGGCCTGACATAAAGTATACGTTAGGGCTTCTTCGGCTGCACCGAGTGAACCACTGCGTCGTAGTGGGAAATGACGGCTATTACAAAG
>JAYEII010000018.1:0-2825 GCA_034660015.1 Methanobacteriota archaeon
GGCGTTGTTATGGAATTCTAAACGTTAAACATCTGTTTCAGCACATACACCTTGATCTTGTGGGATATTCTTTATTTGCTTGATTTAGCAGGGAGATATGTTCCACGGGAATTACCAAAGAGCCAAATTCTCTTCGACGAAAGAGCCATTCGTTGCGAGTATAACGGTATAATTGGTTCGTGTTTTTAATGACGCAATCAATTTTAATACCTCCTCCTTTTGGAGCAATGGCTCCCCACCACTTATTGCAAGCATAGTTGATGACCTATCGTCTCCGAAATTGAGCAAAAGGCCTATTATCTGTTCAATAGGTATCACTATTGGTGTCATATTTTTAGAACTAAAAAATTTCACGGGGCACCACTTACAATTCCAATTGCACCCCCAAAGTTCAATAGTAATAAGGCGTTTAAACGGTAGTTGCCTTGCTAACCTATATTCGCTGCTATAAATAATGGGATACATCACCAACTCCCCATCCTCTTTCAAAATATCGACTATGTTAGTTAAATTGTATGGGATGCCAGCAACAGCAGCACCAAAAGCGGCACTCTCTTTAACAAATTTGCGGCTGGTTATCTTAATATCGTTATTTAGTTTTCCATAGTCGTTTTCATATGCTCCTTCGCTTCCCCCTTCACCATCGCCCTTCATCTTCTTCACCTCGCCGCCCCCCAGATTGGGCCTCATGTTGAAGATACGTAAGGTATATAACTATATAAAGGTTATACTTTTTTATTCATAAGGTATTAAAATAATTGCCTTTGAGATTTATAGATGTTAATTATTGGGGGCTTTGCCCACTATAAAGTCATAGAAAAAGAGGCCATGATATTGGGTATAGACGTTGGAGGAGCGAATACGAAAGTAGCAACTTCTGATGGTTCTTTTGTGCGATTAATTTATGCACCTCTATGGAGAAACAGGGCAACTATATACGATGTATTGTCTGGTGTGAAAAGGAGGTTGGAGGCTGAAGGAAAAGGGATAGAAGCAGTGGGAGTGGTGATGACGGGTGAGTTATGCGGATGCTTTAATACGAAAAGAGAAGGGGTTTTATACATAAAAAATGCAGTCACCGATATGTTTGAGAACGCAAAATTTTTCGACAGCTATTGCACCTTTAAAAACAATTCCTATGTAGATAAAGACCCTCTTTCCTTCGCTGCGACGAACTGGCTCGCATCAGCGAAGTTTATATCTCGTGAATACAAAAATGTGATATTCGTTGACATCGGCAGCACCACAACAGATGTGATTCCTATTGTGGAAGGTAAAGTGAAGGCAAAAAGAACTGATTTTGAAAGATTAAACAGCGGAGAACTGATTTACTCAGGCGTATTAAGAACCGGTGTCCCCCATTTGCTTAAAAGAGTTAAGGTAAGGGGAGAAGAATACGGCACTTCATCTGAACTTTTTGCAATATCCGCTGATGCTTATCTCGTGCTTGGAGATATAACAAATGATGATCACAGTTGTGAAAGCCCGAATGGGTATTCGTTTTCTGAAAAAGATGAAGGGAAGAGCATAGATAAAGCGATGCGAAGGCTGGCGAGGATGGTATGTAGTGATCTTGAAGAAATAGGAAAGGAAGGTGCAGTTAGTATTGCAGAGCAGGTAAAGGAAGCACAGGTTGAGGGGTTGATTGATTCGATGAAGAGAATAAAGAAAAAATATGGATTGAAAAAGGTGGTATCAGCAGGAATAGGGGATTTTATTGTGAAAGAAGCGGCTGATTCACTGAATATCGAGTTCTTATCGCTTTCTTTCTTCTACGGAAAGAAAGTATCGGCGGTATTCCCTGCTTATGCGGTAGCGAAGCTATTTCAAAATCGTTTTGACGAGACTAAAGAAGATTCTTAAGCGCATTAAATTTTTTAAAGGCGTGTTTATTGCCGTAAACTCATAAAACTGAACTTTTTAAAACGTTTAACACAAACCTTTTATAGAAAAAGAAGAGGAGAATCACGATAAGAATGCAAACAAGCATAAAGGTAATGGGCATAGACCTTGCGGGTTTGGAGAAAAACATCACCGGGATATGCGTACTTGTGCCAAATCACGAACCTATACTTTACTCTGTGCGCCGAAATGAAGAGATAATACAGAAAATAGAGGAAGAAGAACCTGCTGTCGTAGCCATAGACGCACCTTTGTCCTTCTATGGAAAACCTTTCAGGGATTGCGATCTCGAGATGAGAAAATATTGTTCAATTCTGCCTTTGACTTTCAAGGGAATGAAACAGCTTACGGAGCGCGGCATAAAATTGGCGAAGATTGCCAAAGAGAAGAACATTGGAGTGATAGAGGTGTACCCACATGCTACAAAGATAGCTCTGCATGAAAAGGAAGGGGGTGAGGAATTGCTAAAGGAACTTGTGGAACGAGCACCTGTAAAAAATGAGCACGAACACGATGCCATATTATGCGCCATTACTGCAAAGTTCTATTACGAAGGCAGATACCGTGCTTTTGGCAAAGAGGATAAGATAATAGTACCTGTAATTACTCAATATCCTGCGGACATTGAGTAATTAATTTCAAAATGCAAAATGCAAAATGAAGATGAAGTTTTTTAATAGCGAAAGAGAAATAAAAATATAAGGTGTGAGTTGTCAGGTGCCTAAAATCCCAAACCTAACACCTATCACCTCAAACCTGAAACCCACTCAGTCCCGTGGTGTAGTGGTCAAGCATACCGGCCCTTGGAGCCAGTGACGGAGGTTCGAAACCTCCCGGGACTATTTACTCAATCAACCAAAAGTAAGCCGTAAAAAGTCAGTTTTTGATACGGTGATGCGAACACTTCCGCCTCGTAGCCAACT
>JAYEII010000019.1:0-12889 GCA_034660015.1 Methanobacteriota archaeon
GTGTAATCGTGTGGTTACAAAAAGAGCTAAACAAACGACGTCCTCTATATCTGCCTCAACGCATCCAGCGGATTCAATCTCGCCGCCCTCCTTGCTGGATACAATCCCGACACAATCGAAAGAACCAGCGAAATAGCGAACCCCACCGCCAATATCCCGGGAGTGATTGCCGTGATGCTGCCAGATTGTAATCCCGCACCTAACTCGCCTCCAAGCGCACTTACCAGGAAAGGTTTACCCAAAAGGTCTATCAGCACAGAAAAGCCAATACCCAGCAAATCGCCCAGAATTCCCCCTATGACTCCTATAATCACGCATTCCGCAAGGAACATCTTCATAATGTCAAAATCCGACGCTCCCAATGCCTTTGTCAGCCCTATCTCTTTCGTTCGCTCGTAAACCGAGATAATCATCGTGTTCACCACCATAAGCGCACCAACGACGAGAGCAATACCGGAAAAAAAGCCCAAAACCAACGTTATTGCTACCATCAGCTTGTTTACCCCGTCAATCATATCCTGTGCATCAGAACGTGCAATCAATCCGAGTCTCTTTATCCTTTCCATCGCAAAAACAGCAAAAGCTGGGTCATCCACTTTTACAAATAGTCCATCATAAGCATCCTTTTCATCCAGCTCCTTCGCTTTTGCCATGCAGAGCAGCACCTCATCGTCATGTGGACCCCCGGTGGATTCCAGTATTCCCACGATTTTAAACACCGCGGTTTTATCCCTCTGACGATCCTCCTCGCCGTATAACCTGATTTTAGCCGCGAACTCATCGCCCAATCCTAAATCCTCTATTACTGACAGCTTCTTTGCAACGTCGTAGCCCAGCACAATCTCGTTATGGTCTCCTTTTTCATCAAACCAGTCTCCCATTTCCAATTGCAGATTACTATGAATCTGCCTATATTCAGGAGTGATTCCCTTAACCCAAAAATAAGTATTATTCTGCGTGACATACGAGTCCGGAAAAACGTACGGAGCTACGAATAAGACGTGCTCCTCCGCTTTAATTACTTTTAGCTTCGAATCAGTTATCAGTGTAACGCTACCTGCCTCTACACCTGCCGAAACTTCTATCGTGGTTAAATCGTGTTGAGCTTTAATTTGCTCAACTGCCTGAACACGAATCCCTTCCCCCAGCGATGTCATGCCAACCACCGCAGCAACACCTATGGCTATCCCCAGCACGATAAAAAACGCCCTCAATTTCCTCCTCCCCAACTGCCTGCTCGCTAACGCGAATAACTCTTTCATACTACTGAATCCTCCCATCCATGATTCTAACTACTTTGCCCATCTTCTTCGCCGATTCCAAATCATGTGTCACCATAATGATGTTTTTCCCTTCTTCTTCGTTTAACCGCTTGAGCAAACTCAATATGCTTTTCCCTGTCCGCGAGTCGAGGTTCCCGGTAGGTTCGTCAGCTAATATAAGCTTTGGGTCATTGGCAAGCGCTCTTGCTATCGCTATCCTTTGCAGCTCACCGCCAGAGAGTTCAGAGGGAAGGTGGTTGGCACGTTTATCCAAACCTACCATCTCCAATAACTTCATCGCATTCTCTCTTCTCTCGCTTTTGCTTATCCCCGAAAACCCCTTATTGAAATACATTGGATACTCCACGTTCTCAACTGCATTCAACGCCGGTATCAAATTGAACGTTTGAAACACAAACCCCACAAATTTCCTCCGCAACCTCACCAACGACTGCTTATTCCTATAATCCACTCTCCATCCAGCCAGATAAACCTCTCCCTTCGTTGGTGCATCCAGACATCCGATAACATTTAAAAGCGTAGATTTTCCTGACCCTGAAGGACCTACAATTGAAATGAACGCGCCTTCTTCCATTTTCAGGTTCACGCCATCCAAAGCAACTACTTTCTCCTTCCCCATCCAATAATATTTTGTTAAATCCCTTGTTTCAACTGTCATTCTCTCTTCTCCACCACCAGCACTGCATTTGTCACCATCATGTAGTCGTGATTATCCTGAACCGCCGCAAAGTTGTTCGTCGCTTTTAGATAATCCGTTACATCTCGCTGGTCTACTCCTATCTGAACGGTGCTGTCCGCAATATACACATCACTCCAGACGCCGCCTCCATACCCGAACAATAACCTGAGCAACTGCTTTAAGAATGGAAGATTGTTTAGCCACCCGCTTTCCTCATTAAAGTAAAGCTTATTATGTGCTGTCTCTCCGCCTGATACATACCCACCTGAAGGAACCACTGTTATTAGATATGCGTCTCGCACCTTTTCCAAGTCTAACCCACCGTCAAAGTAAATCTTACTGGTTGCCATCTCCGGCGTGATGCCATACTCTGCATATACCATGTCGCAACCCTCGTTGACCCAATATTCGATGTGTTGGCAATCCTGCTCCTGCTCCTGACACTCGTATATCATCAACAACCCGATTCCCTGCACACAAAACGTGCTTCCGTTTGCATCTACGTTCTTTACGGTAACCGAATAGAAATCCTGATTTGTTTTTGTCGTATTCAGATTGCAATTGTAAACATAAACGCCGGAAAAGTAATCATACTTCCCCACAAATCCTTTCGTATCCGTATATGTAGCGACCGAACTTAGAACCTCCTTTGTTTCTCCCTCTTTTACTTTTACTTCTACCTCCATCGTGGGATACACGCCCACGTTCTCTTTTTGGCTCCAAACCCAGTAAACATACAGCCTGGCTAATTTTACTTCTTTATTTCCTGACCTCAGCACGTCGGCATCAAAATTGACTGTATACGTTTCATTATAATTTATCCGCCCGCTGTATTCACTATCACCTAATGTAAAAAACACACCGCCACAAATTTCATCATGCGCAACTGTATTAAGCGTTTTATCACCTGCATACGAACCCCCTGCCGTGGATACAATAATCAGCGCAAGAACAAAGCCACTAAAAATCGAATGTAATCTCATCTGCGTTATTATCCCTCCTAAACTCTTTAACTACACCTTTTTCATCCACCACTGCACGTATGCTGTGCTTTCCTTCCGCTACCACAATTGACAGTTCTTCAGTAATAAATTCACCACCTTCTAACTTATCAATCTTTTTGGTCACGCTTTTTTCTCCATCCACGTAAAGCGAAAGCTTGAAATTCATCGCTGCCGCTTCACCTTCGTTTTTTATCTCCACCGGAATGGAATAACTGAGCATACTCGTTCCTGTTCCTGCTTCTGTTTCCTGTTCAACGGGATGTTTATCAACGCAACCACTTAAAATTAAAGCGACTGTTAGAACTACAAAAATCAAACCCCATGAAATTTTTCCCCTTTTCCCGTTCCACAGGATAAACACAAACAATGGTAGTATGAGTATAACCCCTCCTCCAAGTATCACACTGCTGACCTTCGTACGGGTCGCAGTAGAAGTAGAAGTAGAAGATGCATTTTTTGCCTTCCCGTTTTCCGCTATGGGTGTTAAAATTTTAACTGACAAATCCGGTTTGCGCATCACATAAGCATCCAAAATGAAAACATTGTCGTTTTCGTTCGATTCCTGCACCTTATTATTGGCATCAACTTCTGCGTTGATGGTGTGCGTGCCGTGTGTTGCGTTCCAAGGAATAGCCAACTTTTCGATCCCGCTGGCATCCATGCGAACAACTTCCGAGTAAATCTCTGACCCGTCAACAGAGACCTTCAACACAAAATCGTCCTCGAACAATCTACCGTAATTGTTTACGACTGCGGTAAGCATGTTCTCTCCTTCGGTTAGATTCTTGGGCAGTGCAAGCTCAAGGGAAAAATCAGGCAGTGTTTTTTCAGTGGTTTTATGCCGAGCAATAAGGACAGCCAGAACCGGATGAAGATAATGTTCCCCCTCACGTTTGCCTTCGTCATCTACTTCTATTTCACCATCGCCGTTGATGTCCTTCCCCCTGAGAAAAAGAACGCTGTTCTCAGCCTGTATATATTTTGTAACGTCAAAGGTCTTGAGGTCAATCCCGTAAGTTTTGTCGTCTCCGCTATTAGCCACGTCATCCCCCCCTACGCCATACCCGTTAAACTCTAAATAGTCCGGTTCGCCGAGATTACCAGTAAGGTATATTACAGTAAGATTTGCATTTTCTACATTACCATGATTAATCGCACCTTTAAACGTTACGGAAGCGAAATTGTTTGTTGTCGGCATCGTTCCTGCCCAACCGCGACCATGCAGGTTCACATTTCCGTCTGCGACCCAATACGTAGCCCCAGGCACACTCTTGTCCTCGTAGATTGCTACAAGGATGATACTATATACCCTGCCATCGAGTTTATTCCCGCGTTCTCCCCTGCTGGTGTCCGCGATGGCGGTATTAAGCCTCGGTGATACTTCATCTGTCACTTCGTAATAGACCCAGTAGACGCCGTGACCTGTACAATAAACGTTGGAGTTGTCATCATTTTCGCCAAGAAGAACCGTTTTACCAAGATCATGCCCGTTAAGTGTTGTGTGAACCCAGCCTGTATATCTCTCAGTGCCACCCCAAACACCTACGTATAGCCTCGCCCACTTGACTTCGACATCCTCAGGCACCGCAAACGTTCGTGTACACGGCGGGAAGTCAAGCGCATGACTCTCGCCTACATATACACCGCCATTAAAAGTGCCATGAGCTACTAAATCCAGCTTGTCGGGATAGGGCACACCATCAAAGGCATAACTCGCTCCCGATACTTGCACCAGTAGTAATATGCCTGTTATTCCCAGTAAGAAAGCGATTGTCGCCCTTTTCATTTTGCTACGTTTTCTCCTAATCGGTTTCATGTAGTAATATATTCACATTTTTTATGTTATATCATTAATAAATTTTCTATATAAACGTTGCTGCACAGTGTAACCGAGGCAATGGTGAAACTCCCTAATCAGATAACTCCGTTGCACAGGATATTATCGCCGAAATCACATGCATATCCTTGCGTGGCGTGTGCGTGGCTAAAGTGCGTGAGACGCAAATTAAATATAGAATGAAGCTTACTTACACTACACTAAACTACAATATTATATATAATAAAATAGAAAGAGAAAGCTTTCTGTTAGCGTTGCGGAGGTTGCCAAGAGGACAAAGGCGCAGCGTTGAGGTCGCTGTCCCGTAGGGGTTCGGGGGTTCAAATCCCCTCCTCCGCATTCGGAGAAACATCTGGAACGTTTTTTTTCTTTTCCAAAGAAAAGGTTTATTAATTTAATTTAATAAATAAAGAAAAACTGTAAAAGCATTAGGGGGGTTAATATAATATTAGGGTAAGGGGGAGAGAAGATGAAACAAGTAGAAAGAGGAGCTGTTTTGGAAGTCGAAGAAGCAAAGACAATGGGGGATGTGGAATTAGAAGGGTTATTGGAGAAAGCAAGAACGGTAATAAAGGTGATTGGATGTGGAGGAAGTGGAACTAACTCAATACAGCGGATGACAGAGGAGGGTATTTTTGGAGCGGAACTGTTCGCTCTGAATACCGATGCACAACATTTGCTGTACTCAAAAGTGGAGCGAAAACTATTGATAGGGAAGAAGACAACGCGAGGGCTTGGTGCGGGAAGCATTCCGAGGTTAGGAGAGGAAGCGGCGATGGAAAACGAAGACGACATAAAATCAATCGTGGATAATGCAGATATGGTATTTGTAACCTGCGGATTAGGTGGTGGTACAGGGACAGGTTCAGCGCCAGTAGTCGCACAAGCGGCGCAAGAGGCGGGTGCTCTTACCATTGGTGTGGTGACCTTGCCTTTTCACGCGGAGGGCGAGGTAAGAAGGGAAAATTGCAATATGGGACTTGAAACACTACGTGAAAATACCGATACGCTTATCGTTATACCAAATGACAAGTTATTGGATACAGTCCCCAGGTTGCCCTTAAATGATGCGTTCCGAGTCGCCGATGATGTGTTGATGCGTGCAGTAAAGGGAATAACCGAGCTGATAACCAAATCGGGTCTTATAAATCTCGACTTTGCTGACGTGCGCACGGTGATGAAAGATGGTGGAATGGCAATGATAGGATTTGGTGAAGCGGACGGTCAGAACAAAGCAGTCGAAGCGGTGAGAAGGGCGTTAAGCTCTCCATTACTTGATGTTGACGTGTCGGAAGGTAAATCCGCACTGGTAAACGTGACGGGTGGAGAAGACATGACCGTAGAGGAGGCAGAAGGAGCGCTTCAGGAAGTATACCGAATGATGAACCCCGAGGCAAGAATCGTTTGGGGCGTGCAGTTAACGCCTGAAGTAAAGAACACGTTGAAGACGCTGCTCGTTGTAACAGGCGTAAAATCCGAGCAAATATATGCACAGAAGGAAGTGAAAAAAGAGAAATACGGCATTGAAATAGTGCATTAGAGCAATAGTAATATCAATCACAAGCGATGCAAATGAACCTCGTCGAAGACATATCAAAAAAGTTAGAGGAGTATGTAAGAATACTGAAGTTGGCGAAGCGACCAAAGAGGGAGGAATTTTTTAAAATTTCTAAAATCGCGGGTGCCGCAATGGCACTGGTTGGCATTATTGGATTCTCTATCTATCTTTTGATGTCGGTTTTGCCCAAGGGGATTTGAATAATCATGAATAATAGTGTATACGTAGTAAAAACAACGGTTAATCAGGAACGAGCAGTTGCAAATTTAGTTGAGAGCACGATAAAAGAGAAAGAGAAAAATGAGCATGGAATAAAGGCGATTTTAGTGCCTGAGGAGCTAAGAGGGTATGTGCTGATAGAAGCTTCTTTTTCTGACGCCATAGAGCAACTAATTCAAGATATCCCCCACGCGCGAGGGTTAATCAAGGGGGAACTGAACTTAGAAGAGGTGGAGCATTTCCTCACGCCTAAACCATCAGTAACAGGAATGGTAGAAGGCAGCATAATAGAAGTAATATCCGGGGCGTTTAAGGGTGAACATGCGCGGGTGAAGAAAGTTGACGAAGTGCATGAGGAAATCACCATTGAATTGCTTGAGGCAATGGTCCCGATACCAATCACCATTAGAGGCGACAGCGTAAGAGTACTGAGCAAAGAGGAAAAGAGCTGAGACGCAGATAAATAATGAAAAATTAAAAATTAATAACCACAGATTACACAGATTAACACAGATGATAATATAGCAGTTTGGTTACGTGACTGAGCCTCTAACGAGCTAAACCTCTAAACTCGCTTAATCCGTGTAAATCTGTGTCTCAAATAGAAGGAGGTTATACATTATATACACAATGAAAGACGAAGACGTCTGCATCTTAATACCGACATTGAATGAGGAAAAAGCAATAGGAGAAGTCATAAGGGGTTTTAAAAGCGAAGGGTTTGAAAATATCTTTGTCATTGATGGAAATAGTGATGATTCAACGAGGGAGATAGCAAAGAAAGAAGGAGCAAGGGTGGAAGTTCAGCAGGGTAAAGGCAAAGGGTCTGCAGTTAAGCAGGCTTTTGAACGCATAGAAGACGAAATAATTGTGATGATTGACGGCGATGGGACTTATTCCCCTTCAGAAGTAAGGAAATTACTTGACCCAATACGCAACGGCGAAGCGGAGCACGTTATAGGTAACCGATTTGCTTATGGCGGTGCATTTGCAATGCTGCATAGAATAGGAAACGGGGTGCTGAACACGGTCTTTGGCTTTGGCTATGGCGTAAAATTGAATGATATCTTATCCGGTTATCGAGCACTTACGCGAGACGGCGTGAAAAAGATAAATCTCAAGAAGAAAGGGTTTGAGATCGAAGCAGAGATGGCAATCGAGTCGGTAAAGAAGGGCATTCGGATAAAGGAAGTTCCCATAGAATATAAAAAAAGGGAAGGACAATCAAAACTCAATTTTGTCCGCGATGGCACAAAAATAGTCTATACGTTATATGTGCTTGCGAGGACACACAACCCTGCCTTCTATTTCGGTGTCATTGGCTCCTTGTTTATCGCTGTTGGTATCCTAACCGGTATTTACGTTGTGGTAGATTGGTCCAAGGGGATAACACACGTGCCTCTTACGGTGTTTACAGCTCTGATGGTTATTTCAGGTGTGCAGTTCCTCATATTTGGATTATTTGGTGATTTGCTTGTGACATTGCAGAAAGAAACGATAGAAGCGTTAAGAGGTAAGGATGAGGGTAAGGGCAAGGGAGAGGGAAAGAAATGAAGGAGAAAGAGGGGAAAGAAGAAAAGGAATTGAAGTCTGCAATAGTACAGGATTACGAAACGGGTGAGGTTCTCATGCTTGCGCACATGGATGAAGAGGCGCTGAGGCTTAGCAGAGAGACGGGGAAGGCGCACTACTGGAGCAGGAGCAGGGGAAAACTGTGGCGTAAAGGGGAGATTTCTGGTAATGAGCAGATAATAAAAGATATTCTGATAGATTGTGATGAAGATGCGGTGCTGTTGAAGGTCAAACAGATCGGCGGGGCATGTCATATGGGATACCGGTCGTGCTTTTACCGGAGGCTAAACGGGGAGATAGTAGGGGAGAAGGTGTTTGAGCCCGAGGATAAATACGGTAAGGGGACAGATAAATGAGGGGATTAGAGGGTTAGCGGTTTGGCGGATTAGAGGTTTAGAAGATTGACGGTTTGGATAAGCGAAAGAATAAGGCGCTAAAAAGGCGAAAGTGTAATTCTAAGCCACCAACACGCTCCATATCTAAACTAGTATTTACTGATTATCGTAGATGCCTTTTTATATAGTAATATACTATGTACAAAATGGTGATGCAAAGTGCCAGAAGACAACGTGATATATGTCGGAAACAAACCTGTGATGAGTTATGTCCTGGCGGTAGTGACGCAGTTCAACAACGGCTTTGACGACGTAGTGATAAAAGCGAGAGGAAGAGCGATCTCAAGGGCTGTGGATACCGCGGAAGTGGTGAAGAACAAGTTCATGCCGAACGTGGAAGTAAAGGACATAAAAATAGGGACAGAAGTGATAGAGGGAGAAGGGGGAGATAAAGCGAACGTTTCCTCTATGGAAATAACAATGAAGACAAAGGCGTGAATGGAGAGAAAGTGAAATTACATCAAGAAAAACAAGTCTTTTTCTCCTATTTTTATTTTTTTTTAAATTAATTAATGATTTATTTATACTGCTATTATGTTCACCAAGCGGCATCTTATTTCGACACGTGAGTTCTCAAAGGAAGAGATAGATTACATATTAAGTAGAACAGAGGAGTTGGAGGTCTATGCCCGTAGGAATGGGAAAGAAGGAAAGGGAAGAAAAAGCGACCTACTGAAGGGGAAAATACTTGCCAATCTCTTCTATGAACCCAGCACCAGGACAAGGTTTTCATTTGAAACTGCGATGAAGAGGTTGGGTGGTGAGGTAATAAATCTGTCATCAATAGAAGCAAGTTCGGTGGCAAAAGGCGAAAATTTAGCAGATACCATAAGGACGGTGTCGGGCTATTGTGACGTGATAGCGCTCAGGCATCCGCGGGAAGGGGCATCGCGAATGGCTGCCTCTTTCTCTTCCGTCCCGATAATAAATGCAGGTGACGGTGCGGGACAGCATCCTACGCAGACATTGCTCGATTTGTACACGATAAAGAGGGAAGGGCTGCTTGGCGACCTCCGGATTGCGCTGATAGGCGACTTGAAATATGGAAGGGCGGTGCATTCTCTGGCTTATGCACTGTCGTTATACCATGCGAAACTATTCTTTGTATCGCCGGAAGCATTAAAGATGCCGGAGGAAATAAAGTTGGACCTGAAAGAAGCAGGTGCCGAGGTTTTCGAATCCTCGGATATAAAGGATGTGATAAAGGAAGTGAACGTTTTATACGTAACGAGAATACAGAAGGAGCGGTTTCCAGATCCTGCAGAATATAGCAAAGTTGCCGGGACTTATCGTATAGACACCGATCTTATAAAGGAGAATGAGGATGTGATGATCATGCATCCGCTTCCAAAAGTAGATGAAATAGATGCTGCGGTGGACGGAACGAAAAATGCGAGGTATTTCCTTCAGACTTTCTATGGCGTTCCCGTGAGAATGGCTGTTCTTTCTATACTGTTAGGAGAATAGGATTTCGCTTATAGTCATTCCGAAAATTATAACCACAAGATTACACATCGTGGGCTCTGCCCACGTCCCGCAAACCCTGAAAGGGTTTATTCCACGAGATTGTTTATTAATTTAAAACTTTTTTTGTTTTTTCTTTTAGCACAGGTTTTCTTTTTGTAAAAAAGAAAAAGTGTTTTTTATAATATCACGGAGATAGGGTAAATATGCAAGAGGGGATAGAAACTGTTATAGATGCGGTGAGGAAGCATCACGAACTTTTTGAAAATGCCCTGCCGCTTATAGCGAGCGAGAACATCACAAGTCCTACGGTAAGGGTGCTCCTGGCTTCGGACTTTTCACATCGATATGCCGAAGGAGACGTTGGAAATCGGTTTTACCAGGGTTGTAAATACATAGACACGGTAGAGGCGCTCGCGATAAGATATGCGGAGGAGCTGTTCGAAGCAGAGCATGTGAATGTAAAGCCGATTTCAGGTGTAAATGCGAATATAGCTGCCCTTTTTGCGCTTACGTTGCCGGGAGATAAAATAGCTGCACTGTCGGTGCCGGATGGGGGGCATATAAGCCATTCGAGGTATTCGGTACCCGCAATACGGAATTTAAAGCTGGACGAGCTTCCATTTGACCAAAACGAGATGAACATAGATACCGATAAGATGGTGAAGGGGATAAAAGAAAAGAAGCCAAAGCTGATATTGCTTGGTGGCAGTCTATTTCTTTTTCCTCATCCTGTTCGGGAAGCGCGGGAGGCTGCAGATGAAGTGGATGCAAGGATAGTGTACGACGCCTCCCACGTATTGGGACTCATTGCAGGTAAGAAATTTCAAGACCCGCTAAGAGAGGGAGCCGACGTTGTCACGAGCAGCACGCATAAAACATTTCCGGGTCCTCAAGGTGCGATAATACTGTGTAAAGAGACGTTGAAAGACGAAATAGATAAAGCCGTGTTCCCGGGGACAGTGAGCAACCATCATTTGCATCACGTTGCCGGTCTGGCAGTCACATTAGCAGAGATGAAGCATTTTAGCGCGGAGTATGCATCGCAGATACTATCAAATGCAAAGGCATTAGCGCAGGGTTTATATGATGAAGGATTCAACGTTTTATGCGAGCATAAAGGTTTCACCGAGTCACATCAAATTGCAGTTGACGTCCGCGGTGGCTATGGAGGCGGGGATGCGGTTGCAAAGAAATTGGAAAAGGCAAATATAATAACAAATAAGAACATGCTGCCGTTCGATAAAACGCCTGAAGAGCCATCGGGAATCCGATTGGGTGTGCAAGAGCTCACTCGGCTAGGGATGAAGGAGTCAGAGATGAGGGAAATAGCATCTTTTATACGAAGAGTGGTGATAGAGGAAGAAGACGAAACGAAGATAAAAGAAGAGATAAGGGAGTTAAGAAAAGATTTCCAGCGTGTGCAGTATTGTTTTGATGGTAAAAAAATAGAAAGTATTTATTTATAAAGAATAGGAACAAGGGATATAAACAGGAATGCTTGAGGAATTAGTTGAACGGAGAGCGGAAGTAATAAAAAGAGCAGAGGAATATAAGAGGAGAAGGACCGAGTTAAATATCGAAGCGAACAAATGGTCGGGGTTAAGGGACGAGTTGAATGGACGAATAAAAGAGGCAGTAGAGAAAGCGAAGGGTTTTAAGAAGCAAAGAGAAGAATATGAGAAGCTGATAGAGGAGAATAAGGCAAAACGAGGCGAATTGAACAGAAAAGCATCTACGTATTATTCGAAGGTCGAGAAGTTTCGGAAGAAGAATGACTTGAAGAGCATACAGGTTTTTGAAAATCTCAGGGTAAGGATAGACGAGTTAGAGCTGAAACAGCAGGTGGAAGTGCTTAGCAAGGACAAAGAGCGGAAATTAGTGGCGAGGATAACGGAGTTGAGGAAGGAATTCGAGAAAATGGAAAAGGAATTGGAGAAGGACAAAAAGTCGAAGGAATTGCTGCAAAAGGCGCAGAAATATCGTAAAGAAGCGGATAAATACCATGAAGATGCGATAAAATACGTGAAACTTTCTCATGAATGCCATGATAAGATGGTTGATGGATTTAAAGAAGCAGATAGGGTAAGGGAGAAGGCTGATGAGGCGCACAGGCTTTTTTTAGAGGCGCAAGAGGAAGCGGATGATGCACACCGGCTATTCCTGAGATATGGCAGGGACATAAAAGACTTTAATCATGTGATAAACGGATTGAGGCGAAAAGTAAAGGATGATTTAGGATTCCGGGAGCGCGTGGAAGCGAGGAAGAGTGCGAAAGGGATTTATGAAAAATTCCGAGATGGCGAAAAATTGAGCACTGAAGATTTGTTGCGACTTCAAAGATCCGAGATGATGTTAAAGTAGAGGTTTAGCGGTTTAGAGAAATTTCAAGCACTTATAGGCAGGCTGCGAAAAACCTTCTTTCTAAAGAAAGAAGCTTTACCAAGAAAGGATTATTTTGCTTCGCAAAAAGCATCTGCATTTTTTATTTGTTTTAACCGCAGATTACACAGATTTTCACGAGATTTTTCGTTCTTCTTTTTGCATGAGTTTTACTTGCATCATGCATCTTGTATCATTTTCTTGTGCTAATCTCGTGTAATCTCGTGTTTTTTTTACCAGTGGATGTCCCTATTTCCTACTTCTCCACCAGCCTCGCCTCTTTCACCACCAATCTCGCCGTATTCTCGTCCTCCTCCACTATTTCGCTTTCCTCTATGACAAGTCTTTTCTTGAACATTTGTGCAGGTCCATCCAGCACCAGCGATTCAAATTCGCCACCTTCTCCTGCAATGTTCATTCCAACAAACTTTAGAAAAGTTTGATCAAACCGCTTCGCTATTTTCTTATCCAACGCGACCAATCGGTCAACGTCTTC
>JAYEII010000019.1:12989-14365 GCA_034660015.1 Methanobacteriota archaeon
TGAACCCGTTTTTCTTTGCCAGCTTTTCTATCGCCTTGAGAAAATTCGAGCCGTACTGCATCGCTCTCTTTTTTCTACCCGCGACTTCCGCCAGTCCGAGGTCTCTCGCTATTTCTCTTAAAATCAGCTTGTTCTCCCTCTTATCAAGAGACAATTTATACGATGCGGGTATTCGCAATGCGTAATCCACAAAATCCGGAGCCAGAAACGGTGCTCGTAATGAAATCCCCTGTGCTTTCGCTACCAGTTCGTCCCGGTAAAGGTCACGCCCGTGTGTCCTCAACAGACCCGCTAAACATTCCTTATTCAATTCTTCCTTCTTTACTCGTCTGTGTCTTTCGTAGCCTGCAAATAGCTCCTCCGCGCCCAGTCCGTAAAGAACCGTTTTTATGCCGCAATCTTCTTTCGCAAACTCGCATGCTACGTATAAAGGCAACGCAACACTCGTCATCATAACGTCCGTATCCTCAATCACGGGGACGACCTCTTTGACATATTTCTCGAGTTCCTTAACCCGCATCTTCTTTAGTTTCAACTCAACACCCAAATCCGCTGCAAAACGCTCCGCAAATCGTAAATCCTCCGCTTCCTTCATTCCCGGCTCCTCTACCGCCACAGTATAACAGACAAAATCAGCACCCAAATCCTTGCATAAATAAGCGATGAGTGTGGAATCCAACCCGCCTGAGAAGAGCACGCCAAATTTCTCTCCCGACCGTGAAGGTATCCTTCTCGAAATACTCGCTCGCAGCAAGTTCAGCAAATCCCCTTTTAGCTTCTCCTTGTCCCCTTTTAGCTCGGGTTCAATGTCAAAAAAATCTCGTTTCTCGAAACGCAACCTGTCTTCCCGTATGTCATATTTTAGCAGCACTCGCGGGTCAAGCACAATTGCATGCGGAAATCCCATCGCTTCCAACCCCTTTTTCTCCGAAGCAAATGCAAATCCATCGGCATGTGCGAAACAAACAGGTTTTAACCCTATTATGTCCCGTGCTATGCACAACTCAGCGCTATTGCCTTCACGTATCCAATGTGCAAATGCATACGCAGCATCAACTCTTTTATCGGAAAGAAAAGCTTTTTCGTTTAATTCACCCTTGTTGTAAATCTCTGCATCTGCAACGAGCTTGTCTTTTGAACCTTTTCTTAAAAGAGAAGCTTTACAGGAGCAACACGCAATACAATTCCTACTCATCTCTCCCTTCACAACCTGCTTTAATTCTTGCAGATCTTTTGAACACCAATCGCCATTTTCCGTGCTAATTCTGAAGTCTGTCTCCCTTCCCTTCTTCAGCACGTCTAAACCCGTGATTACGAGTTCGGTTGACTTTTCGTTGTTAAAAACGCCGATTATTTCGCACATAAACTTTTCTTTT
>JAYEII010000020.1:0-2813 GCA_034660015.1 Methanobacteriota archaeon
CCGATAGCCATCATTGCTATGCTGACTTTTATTCCAAGCAGTATCGTGGATTCTCCTGCTTCTGGGTTGAAAAGCGGATACATGCTATACGCACCCATAATCAGTATGCCCACGAGGAATACCGCAACACCCACCCACGTTGTTATTTTCATTCTTCCGGTAGCGACATTATATCTAAAAATTCACTACGAGACTATCCTTAAGTTCGCGTGCGCTCTTCTCTCCCGCTAATATCTCGACCAGTTTAACGCCGAATTCGAGCGCAGTCCCCGGACCCTGACTGGTGATTATCTTACCATCCACTACCACTCGCTCATTGATGTGTTTTGCCCCGGCTAAAGCGGTTTCCAAACCCGGATAAATTGTCGCTTTTTTGCCCTCTAAAATCCCCGCTTTTGCCAATACCGAAGGCGCAGCACAGATAGCTGCAACGACTTTACCGAGTTCAAATGCTTTTCTCACCGCATCCAAAACGCGCTTGTCGTTACCCAGATTCACGTACCCGGGAGACCCACCGGGCAAAATGACCGCATCAAAATCCTCGATATTAATCCCTTCTATTTCTCTATCCGGAACCACCTTAACCCCATGCCCGCCTTCGATAGCGCCCGTTTGAAGACCTGCAATCACAACTTCTATCCCCGCTCTTCTGAGTGTGTCCACAATACCCATAGCTTCTATCTCTTCAAATCCCGTAGCCAAAAACACAACGACAGCCATTTTTTCTTACCTCTTTAGTTATATATGTCTCAGTTTATACTAAATTCATGTTTTTAATGAAAAATTGAAAATCAATCATAAATAACCACGAATTCATTCGTAGCCTTAGAAATATTTATAAAGGAGGAAAAATAAGGAAAGGTTATGGACTTGCAGGGAAAACAACTGTCAATTGCAACAGTTGCGGTAGTGTTTGCGTTCTTAGTGCTTATTGCGTTAGTAGCAACGATTGGCGGTGGTTTAAAATCTTATGAGCGGTCTGAAATAGCACTCGCCGATGTTGATATATCTGCCGAAGCGCTGGGTATTGCCGATGTAATGCTAAATGTGACCGCGTATCTGGATAATAGCGGAGATGCGAAATCCGGCGAAGTGGATGTGTTGATAAAGGCATACGATGCAGATACAAATTTACTCGTAGCTTCTAATGGGTCGAAAGTGGGGAAAATAGACGGAAGAGAGACAAAATCTGCTAACACGTACTTGAAGCTCCCGAAGGAAGGAGGATATAGACTGCAAATAGTTGTTTTTGAAGACGGCAAAGGCATACTGCGGGGCGAAAGAAAGATTTATGGATTATCTCGATTAGAACCTCCTTCTGTTGCAAAAATTTCCATACGGGAACTTGATTTCTTCGTGGAAGCCGTAGAAGTAGAGAGTGGAAGGGGGAAAGAGAAGGAGTATGCAATCGTCAATATCACTCTATACATTGACAATCTCGGAAAAGATGTCGGCGGTCTGAGAGCGTTGATAAAGGCGAGAGACAACGAAACGAGGTTAATATCAGACAGGGGGTGGGAAGACCTCGGGGTTCTAAAAGAAGGCACTACATCGCTACATTACGCAGAGCTAAGAGTGCTTAATGGCAGGGATTACATATTTGAGATTCAAATATGGCAATCAGAAAGGATAATAAAAGAGAGCAGTGGGGTGGTTCTATTAAGTCCTTTTGTGAACAGAACGGTAGTAGTAGAAGCGAAAGAGAAGACGGTAGAAATTTCACCCACGGTAGAAATCACTGATTTTATTCGTCCAAGCGTCCCAGTCCCTGAGCCTGTGCCTTATCCTACTCCAGCACCGGAGGCACCGGGCTTTGAAACTTTATCCGCAGCTTTTGCACTTTTTATCGTCTTTGTTTTACTGCTAAAGAAAAGGAGAGGGGGTATATAAGAATGGAAAAAGAAGAAGAAAAACGGGATGAGGCTATGAAGGAAAAGAGGGAAGAAGAGAGATTCGCATCAGAGGATATTTTCAGGTATTTCAGGCTCGGTGTTTTCGTAATCCTTATGATCTTACTCGCCGTGGCAGTCTTTCAATTCTATTTCTTTGCTATGCATGCTATTTCCGCGCTATTCGAGTATAAATACCGCTCTTTGGTGCAAGCAGGCTTCGTGGCATGCGTTATCGCTGTGGTCGTATATTTGTTGAGAGCGGTAATTGTAAAGGAGAAATGAAATGAGAGCGCTATACATAGGGCGATTTCAGCCCTATCATCTCGGGCATCATGCAGTAATAAAAGCAATCGCTTCTGAAGTAGAGGAGGTCATTATATGCATAGGGTCTGCGCAGCGGAGTCACGAATTGGAGAACCCCTTTACTGCGGGGGAACGCTACCTGATGATTTCTAAATCCTTACGAGATGAAGGCATTTCTAACTTTTATATCGTGCCTATCCTGGACGTAAACAGGAACGCAATCTGGGTATCGCATGTTGAGTCGTTAATACCGCCCATAGACCTGGTATTTACAAATAACCCGCTAATAGAGCGTTTATTTACGGAGCGAGGTTACGAAGTGCGTACTCCTCCGCTATTCAACAGGAAAGAATGTTCGGGTAACGAAATAAGAAAGCGAATGCTGAATAACGAAAACTGGGAGGTTTTAGTGCCCGAAGCGGTTACAGAAGTGATAAAGGAGATAGACGGGTTAAGAAGGATGGAGAATTTGCGTAGAAGTGACCGTCAGTGACCGTTTTTTTTTTGAAAAAAAAAAAAAGGGGTAAATTTTGTATGTTCTTTAGTTCCCCTTTATTCTACTTTTTTTTTTTCTATGCTACTGCTTCCAAGACGTCTTCTGCTTTCACTGTCTTCCTT
>JAYEII010000021.1:0-14244 GCA_034660015.1 Methanobacteriota archaeon
TTAGCGAAGCCGCATATCCACCGGTTATATGACCGAGCCGAAGGCGAGACAAGGTTGCGAAGCAACCGCAGAGTTGCCCGCATTGTGTTGTGTCCCCTTTCTATAAACTCCAAGTTATGACTATTAAGTGGTTTAACTTACTATTATATCTCATTATACCTCATAGTTTGTAATAGCGATCTCCCGAACTTTGTATCTTTTCCCATCGGCTCTTATTAATCGCGTAATTTCTATTTCATATATATTGAAGATACTTTCATAGAGAAACCTGATATAAGGCATATCAGCATTTGAAATCATAACATAGTATCCTCGTTCATTCAACATATTTGCTACAGAAGCTAACTCAGCATGGTCTTTTTTATCAAAACCTTCTTTTGTATAATGTGTGAAATAAGAAGTTCCATTTAGTGGAGGATAAGGTGGATCAAAGTAAACAAAATCCCCCTCTTTTGCGTGCCTAAGTATTTGTTTATAGTCTTTATGAGATATTGTTGCTTTTGATAAAGCTTTAGATATGTCCAATAGATTATTTCTTGATAGTAAAGAGGGTGGTTCTCTATACCCATACGAAACATTGAACTCACCTTTCTTATTCACACGCCAAATCCCATTAAAACATGTTTTATTTAAATAAATAAAAAGGGCCGCTTTAGCAATCGAAGCCTTAGAATTATTATATTTCTTCCTCATATTGTGATAATACTCTTCACAAGTATTAGACAAATGATGTTGGAGATAACTTAGAACAAGCTCTGGACGTTTTTTAACTGCCTTATAACAGTCTATTAAATCTTTGTTATTGTCTGATAAGGTCGCTTTTGATGGCCCTAAATGAAAGAATAAGCTACCCGCTCCTAAAAAAGGTTCGTAGTATCTATTACCGTTAGAAAAGTGGGGGGTAAGTGTTTCTCTAAAAACCGGATTGATCTGGTTTTTCCACCAGCCCAGCGGAGGAAGGGGCTAATATCTTTTTGATTTAATTTTTCATCCAATTCTACCAAACTATTCCCCTCCTTTTTTCAATTTTAGTACCAACTCACCATGTATTCTAATTAAATATTCTAATTGTGCATCGCTTACTCCTCCTCTAGGCGGATGTGAAACAATGTTACGAATGTCATTTACTTCAACAAATCACCCCAACTTCTTTTTTTTACTATCATGCCATTTAGCATCAATTGTAAATTCCTTCTCAAAAAGGTCAAAATTATGATACTTCTTATTTACTTCCCAAAGTAAAGCGAAACTGCAAGCCCTAAAACCACCTTCTCCATGTTGATTACGAAAATTTTGAATTACTTTTGGAGACGCTGAGCCTAAATGTTGGCACACGGGGTCTTGATATTTCCAAATCTTTTTTAGGAGTTCGTTAGTTTTCATTCCTTTGATATCCATATGATCTACATGTTCAAGGTGGTCCTAAATAGCATAAAGAATACGAAGTAAAGCTATTAAACCACTGTTTGTGCAGATATATCCGCCTTCTCCTCCACCAATTTCCCACTGTTTTCGTAAATTTTCGTTATTGTTCAAATAATTATTAAAATGGCCAGATATTATATCTCTTGCTCTAAGCAGTGTACTGTTTAAATCATCCATATATAAAGGCCCTGGGGTGATGTTTTTTGCTTTCCGAGAATGTACATAACCTAAAAGTTGTCTTTTTCGTATCTCATCGGCTAAAGCGGTTAGAGTGATATTTCTTGTTTTAGTTCTTCTTCCGCCAATATTTATTATTCTATCTCGCAATGGCGAGTTTACAGATTCATTCAATTCATTTACCAGTCTAGAAGTTAAAGCTTTAATTCTTTCATTTAGATTATCGGAATCCCAATGAAGAGTTGCCCAAAGATTGATTAGAAGATTTTTTGGAACTCTAACCTGTTCCCCATTGATATCAACAAACAATTGTGCTTGGGTATCTGCTTCTAAATTTTCAAAAGCAATTACCGGTAAAGTAGCATTCTTCGATTCCTCTAAATCAGAATACGCAAACAATCTATGTTATCCATCTATAATCCACGCTGTTTTATACTTATTTGGGATGTACAAAGTTCCTAGTACAGCGTTTTTTCCAGAAGTTTTTGCGGCGGGATCGAATCTCAAAGGGCGGTCAGTTTGGATATTAATCACAATACTCGTAGGAAAAATTCCATTTTTCTCGTGAATATATTCAGATATCTTCTTTAATCTGCTCTTTTTAGCCATTCTTTGATATGTATGGATAGATTCTTCATTAGTTTTGGCTCTATGCGCAATATATGCAATTTTTAGTAATTTCTCTGGTTCAATAACAAAAGAATAAAAGACCTCTTTTCCCATATTTCCTTTTATTGCAGGTAGAGGTTCAATTAGATCTGGAATATCGATTCCATGGAACATATCTGCTAAAAATTGATATTTAGAGGATTTTCCAAAATGAGTTGTAAGAGCAGTATAATATTCAATATCAGAATATATAAGAATTTTTATTCTACCTTTATGTGGAAAATAACCTCAGTCATTAATGGTTGTGTCCTGTAACCCCCTCTTATAGAATATTTTTCATCTTTCTTGCTATGCTTGGCCAATTCGCTTTCTCCTAATGAAGATTGAATGTCAGTTACACCACCATTAGAATAACAGAGAATATACTCATGAATGCTTATGAATCCTTTAGTTTTTGCACCTGCACCATATTTATTTTTCCAGACAAGCTGTTCAATAAAATTCTTTTCCCCAAAAATCTCATTGCATAACAACTTTAATTGTGCGATTTCATTATCATCTATTGAAATAAATACTATTCCCGTTCTTTTAAGCAATTTTTTTGCTAACCTTAATCTTTTCTCCATAAAAGAAATCCATTTACTGTGTCTATATGCATCTTCTTTGTCTACATAATGGTCGTTATATTTCCATTCATTCTTACTTCCAGTATTATATGGTGGATCAATATAAATTACGTCAATCTTGCCTTTATGAGTATAATTCAAAACAGAAAGAGCATGATAATTATCGCCTTTAATAAGAATATTTACGGGTTTTTCCTTATCGGTTACAATTTCTTTATTTTTGTCTTCTTCCAAAACAGGCAGTTCATTTTTGCATCTCTTAGCCACATCTTCAGGTTTGTCTTCCCAGACTATTCCGTATTTCTTTCTCTTTTCTAACTTCTTAATTTCCTTAATTAATTCTGTTTTAGACCAATTATCGTAATCTCTTTTTTACCATATTTACGGGAATAATATTTTAACTATCAACTATCTTTATTATAAACTTTTTTTCACCGCTTAGTTCAATGTTTTCTCTAATCTCTTTAAGCAGCTTTACTCCTTTTTCGCCATCAACAACCTTTTCCAATCCACCACGATTACAACAACGCCTGCGATTAATACCGATGCTATGATTACCGTTTCAAATGCGGGGACCAATAATTGCATTAGCGAGAATTGGCAAGTTAAATTTGCTCAAGCAGTTTAACTGAATTTGCCTTTTATATGTTTCTATTCTCATGTAGTATCTATAACGTACAATGACAAAATTTGACGCACTCAACATTCGGACGGACATACTGCAGAACATACGCTCGCAGGGTTTCGAAGAGATGATGCCCATCCAGGAGATGGCTATACCCTTAGCACTCAAGGGGCGGGACATAATCGGGCAGGCAAAGACCGGTACGGGCAAGACCCTCGCATTTGCCATACCAATAACAGAAAAGATACGGGCAGACACTTCTTTTGTTCAGGCACTCGTCTTGACGCCGACCCGCGAACTCGCTATCCAGGTTGCCGCCGAGTTTGAGAAAGTAGGTGGTCGGCGCATCCGCGTGGCTTTGATATACGGTGGTGCATCCATCAACACACAGATAGACCGGCTTCGGAGAGGCGTTCATATCGCTGTGGGCACGCCGGGCCGTATAATTGACCACATGGATAGAGGAACGCTCAGGCTAAACAAAACAGAAACGGTCGTACTCGATGAAGCTGACCGCATGCTTGATATGGGATTCATCAAGGATATGGGGCAGATATTAGAAAACACGCCGAAGAACCGGCAGACAATGCTGTTCTCGGCTACCATGCCCAAAGAGGTTCGTTTGCTGGCTGGAAAGTATATGCTTGACCCGGAATTCATTTCTGCCAGCCGAGATGAAGACGAATTAACCGTCGAAGACGTCCAGCAGTACTTTGTTAGAGTAGAGCGTAAGAAAAAGATGGATGCTTTCTTCAAGGTTGTCAAACAGGAGCAACCGTCAAAAGCACTCGTATTCTGCAAAACAAAGAGATGGGTTGAGATGTTCTACGATATTCTCAGGCGCCGTAAGTTTTCCGTCGCACGAATCCACGGCGACCTCAGCCAGGCAGCACGCGAGAAAGCAATAGGAAAACTTCGCCAAGGTACAGTAACGTATCTCGTCTGCACGGATGTCGTAGCTCGTGGCATTGATATTCCTGACATCAGCCACGTCTTCAACTATGACATACCAGATGAACCTCTGAGTTACGTTCATCGTATCGGTAGGACGGCTCGCGTGGGAAAACAAGGCACGGCTATCAGTTTCATTACGCCTGACCAGCTCCGCGACCTCTGGCTTATTGAATCCAAGGCACACACAAAAATTCATGAATGGAAAATGACAGGAAAATAAATTATAGACACAGATGAAAATGAAACCATTGTTTTTGTTGCTTGTTGGTGTAGTTGTAGTTCTATTGAGCGGATGTATAGGTACGGATAGTCCAATAAAGGTAAAAGTAGTTAAAGAGGGCGATTATGTTCGGGTAGACTACACAGGAAAACTGGAAGACGGCACTGTTTTTGACACGAGCATAAAAGACGATGCAATTGAAGCAGGGATATACAACCAGGAAAGGGATTACCAACCGCTTGGATTTACGGTCGCTGCAGGTCAGATGATCAAGGGATTTGACAGCGGAGTTGTGGGTATGGCGGTAGGTGATGATAAAACGCTGATTATCCCGCCCGAAGAAGCATACGGCGTCCACCGTGAGGACATGGTCAAAACCATTCATGTCACAGAATTGACACGTGCGGGTATTACGCCCGTGGTGGGAGAAAAGGTCAGCACTTCACAGGGGCAGACAGCCACAATAACTAATGTCACAGATACAGACGTTGTAATTGATTTCAATCACGAACTCGCAGGGAAAACGTTGGTCTTTGACATAAAACTTGTTTCTATCGGTAGATAGGATAATACCTGACGGGACAACTAAAAACTAAGGGAAAAGGAAAAAAATAGTGGTCATATACGGGGGACAATCTAACAATATCTCTGGTTCAGCGGAAATTTTTGAAACCAACTTTTTTTTAGCTTTGTAGTGTTCTACCCTCACGACCCTGCAAGCCCTGTAAGGGCACATTAAAAAACCTGACTAAACTCATCCTATTTGTTTTCGCCTTTACTTACTCGCCATATGCTTTGAGTACTGTCTCGCATCACGACCAACAGTCCAAGCCATTCAGCTGCCCTAAACTGAGCGATAGCTTGCATCACTCGCTCGTCAATTTTTCGCCGATTTGGCTGCCGAAGGCGGATAATCAAGATACCATGATGTGGCTGTTCACGATTGTGTACAAATCCTTTGTCTGTTGTGATTAGCAACCGTTCCTCTCGCTGAGCAATATCCCAGAGAGCATAATCTGGTATTCCTTCATCTGTTGTTCCCCGTATGTCTAACACATCGTGACCCTGCACACGCAACGCTCGCACTGCCGTCAAGGGAATATTCTCGTCCACTAAGATTTTCATCTTTTTTCTCTTGCCACTACTTCAATAGGCGTAACCTGCTCCTCGGCAAGAGCCGCAGCGTAATCCAGGCAAGCGAGAATATCCCTACGTTCTAATGAGGGATAATCTTCGAGGAGTTCTTCTATTGTGTCCCCATTAGCTAACATGCGAACAATCAGGTAGACAGGAATACGAGTCCCTTTGATGCACGCTTCTCCGTGGCAAATTTTCGGGTCTATCGAGATACGTTCAAACATACAAAACCTCCTTTGTATTTAGATTGAGAGTTTTCTCTTTAAAAAGATTTGCAAATGGCTTTATATTACAACAGTTCCAAGCACTTAAGCATTTATTCAGGCCCAGCTCAGGCATTCACCGCCACGTCTTCACGTTAGAAATAATCACAGAACCTTCTTCCGAATCGCCAACCGCCTTTTCCAACGCCGCATCCAGCGTATCAGAAAAAAACACCGTCTTACCTCCGATTTTATCCTTGAACTCCGCACCCACGATTATTATCTCAACGAAATCCCTTGCTGCATTCGCTACCACTTCTTTCAGTTCTTCCTCGTTCACACCTTCACACACGTACTCTGACTCCACACCAACAATCAGAATCATCTTATCTGAATACCGCCGCGCCATTTCCGTTATCTCATCGAGAAACGTCAATTTTGTGCCCGAATTGGAATTATCAATCAAAAACCGCCCTTTTCGGTTTTCAACCTTCAGCCTGCCGCGCACTGCGTAAATGTCGCCCGTATTGATTCTTTCTGGTGGAATGCCAAGACTCAAAACCGTGCAAAACGACGCTTCTAAACTGTTCCTGTAATAGTCCCCGTAGAATCCAGCTTCAAAATTGAATTTCATCCCGCCACTTACGGAATCTCCATTTACGGTTTTCAACCCGTCGAAAAAGACCTTGTGCTCGGTATCGTCTAACCACAGGTTTTTTGCCTTTGCCGTGTCGCCAAAGAAGTTCGTATTGAACCCTTTCAGTTCATCTTTTCGGTTTTCCGGCATTTCCGCGAAACTATCGGGAAGAACAATCACGGCACTTCTTCTGTTTCTGCCTTCTATTTCGTCTGCGTAATTCTGTATCGAGGCGATTTTCGCAGCAGAAGCGTCTTTTGTGCCACCGGCAATCCTGTAATCTGCGTCCAAACTCGTTATTACGCCTACATCGCCTATCCCCGTTAAACCAAGCGAAATTTCAAATACCACAATCTCCGCCTTCAAATTCTTTTCTTTCGCTATGCGCATCACTTTTAATACGTTCGCAGGTGCGCCGCCGATTCTGGGGAATTGCACCTCTTCCCCTGCCGATTGGAATCTTGTAACGGAACTGGTATGAGAAAGCACCTTCGCATTCTTGTTTTTCAATAACTGGCAGATTAGTTCGCAGACCGCTGTCTTCCCCACCGTCCCCGTTACTTCCACCACCTTTGTATCGCTGAACAGGTTTTTCAAACGCGCAATTTCTTTTACCGCTTTGTGATGGCTCATAAAAGGTATCTCCATCTTTAAAGCCCGTTTTACAACCTCGAAGTTCGGGTTCAGGTGAACGGGTGCGATAACCAGGTCGTAATCCAACGCTTTTGTAAAGGTCTGATGGTATGGGTCGAACGCCTCTGCTTGTTTCCCAAGTTCGTTCAGCTCTTCTGCAATGATTTCCGCTCCGTGAATGGTGTCTAAAACCAATATCCGAGTGGCTTCTTTTAGGTTCATTTGTTAGTGTGCCTTTTAGAAAAGAAGTGCTTTTACCAAGATAAACTTTCCAATATACTTATTTCGTCTCCACAATCACCCCTTTATCCATTATTGCTATTTCATCACTCATCCACTCTACTACTTCCAAATCATGTGAAATAAACAGGTAACTTATCCCATATTTTTCCTGCAAATCCTTCATCAAATTGAGTATTTGTGCCTGGACTGAAACATCCAGCATAGAAGTGGGCTCATCGGCAATAATAAATTTTGGATTCAAACTCAGAATTCTTGCTATCACTACTCTCTGAATTTGCCCTCCACTTAACTCATGAGGATACCTGAATAGAAGCTCCTCATTTAAATTAACCGTTTCAATTAACTCAAAAATCATCCCTTTTTCCTCTTTTTTATTACAGACCTTATGAATCCTTAGGGGCTCAGCAATACTGTCATAGATTCTCATCCTCGGATTCAGAGATGACTCGGGATTCTGGAATATCACCTGCATCTCCCTTCCCAACTTTTTTAGTTTGTTGCCATTCAACCTCGTAATGTCTTCACCATCGAAGAATATTTTTCCCTCCGTAGGTTCTATAAGCCTTAAGATTGTCCGCCCAACGGTTGTTTTCCCGCATCCGCTCTCACCAATTAATCCTAACGTTTTGCCTTCCTCTATCTCAAAACTCACACCATCCACCGCATTTATTTCCTTCTTCCTGAATATTCCCGAATAGAAATATTTCTTCAGGTTCTCAACCTTTATTCTCGTCATTTTTGTACAGGAAGCACCTTACATGGTTTTTAGCCTCTATCTCTATCATCTCTGGATGTTTTTCTGAGCACCCCTCTCTCTTATATCTGCACCTCGGATGGAACCTGCAGCCTGTGGGAAGAGAAGTAAGGCTGGGACTCGCACCAGGTATTGGCTTTAAGCCTCCACGTGGAAGTGAATCCAGCAGCCCTTGCGTGTATGGATGCTTGGGCTCGGATAAAATTTTATCAACAGGGGCAATCTCCAGCAGTTCGCCTGCATACATTACTGCAATTCTGCCACACATTCTTTTCGCCACTTCCAGATCATGGGTTATTAGCAACATACTCATGTTCCTGCTTCTGATTAACCCCGACATCAGATCTACAATCTTTTTTTTCATTGTGTAATCCAAGCCTGTGGTTGGTTCGTCAGCTATTAGAATTCTGGGATTTAGTGCTAATCCAATGGCAATCATAACTCGCTGCTTCATTCCACCACTAAATTGATGTGGGTATTCCCCCATCCTTTTCGGGTCTATGCCAACCAATTTGAACATCTCCGCTGCTTTCTTTCTCGCTTCTTCTTTTCCAATGCCCTCATGGTAGCGGTAAACCTCCGCTATCTGCTCTCCAACAGTTAACACGGGATTCAGTGAGATAGACGGATTCTGGAGCATCATTCCAATCTCTTTACCTCTAATTTGCCTCATTTTGTCTTCAGAAAGCTTCAATAAATTTTCCCCTCGATAAATGATTTTTCCACTAATTTCTACATTTTCTGAAAGCAATCCCATTATCGCCCTTCCAAGAATTGATTTCCCACATCCTGTCTCTCCTATTAAGCCAAGAAATTCTTTTTCCTCTATCTCTAAGTCAATGCCATTGTTTGCTTTTACAATTCTTCCCCTTGCATTGAAATAAACCCCCAGGTCTTCTATTCTCAATAAAGTCATTTCCTCATCATTATCATTTCCTTTGCCCTTGGATCTAACGTATCTCTTAATCCATCACCTAAAAAATTAAAAGCCAGCACGGTAATCATTATCATAATGCCGGGGAAAAAGGTTAAAAAAGGTGCGCTACGCAAATAAGGAATGCCTGCTTTTAGCATTGAGCCCCACTCAGGTGTTGGAGGTTGAATGCCCAAGCCTAAGAAACTGAGAGCTGCTGCAAAAATTATCGTATGAGCAATACCAAGGGTTGCAAGCACAATAACAGGACTTATGCAGTTTGGCAAGATATGACGACGCAGAATATAGAAGCTTGAGGCTCTCAGGGCTCTTGCCGCTTCAACAAATTCTTTTTCCTTTATAGAGAGTGTCATCCCCCTCACAAGTCTTGTGTATGCAGGCCAATGCGTCACGGCAAGGGCAAGTATCACATTGAAAAGCCCCGGTCCTAAAAGTCCTGCAATCACCAAAGCGAGAATTATGCTTGGAAAAGCAAGCACTACATCCACCGTCCTCATTATAATCTCATCTACTATTCCACCGCAGTAACCTGATACGCCGCCCAGGAGTGTGCCAACTAAGGCGGTTATCCCCACTACTACAACGCCAATTTCCAGGGATATTCTCGTTCCATACATGACTCTTGAGAACATGCATCTTCCCAGTTCGTCTGTGCCAAAAGGGTATTCGCCATTGGAAGCGAGCAGTCTTTTTTCCAGATTTTGCTCTAAAGGGTCGTGTGGTGAAAAGAAAGGTGCGAAAAACGCAACAAATACTAAAAAAATGATGATTATTGCACCTATTGCTGCCATCCTGTTTTCTCCGAGTTCCTTAAGCGCTATCCAGGTTTCGTTCATTTTTTCTCGTACCTTATTCTTGGGTCTAAGTACGCATAGAGAATATCTACAGCCAAATTGGCTAATGCGAAAATAACAGCGATAAATAAAACACATCCTTGAACCAACGCAAAGTCCCGGGCATATATGGAGTCCACCAATAATCTTCCAATTCCGGGCCATGCGAATATCGTCTCCACTATAACAGCTCCTCCAAGTAAAAAACCCAACTGCAACCCCACAAACGTAATTACGGGTAGCATAGCATTTTTCAATGCATGCTTCAACAATATTGTTCTTTCATCTAATCCTTTTGCTTTTGCCGTTACTATGTAATCCTGGTTTAGCACGTCCAGCATGCTCGAACGTGTGAGGCGAGTTGTAATGGCAGCCATTGATGTGCCCAAGGTTATCGTAGGGAGAATAAGATGTTTGATGCCACCGTAGCCAAAACTGGGGAGCAATCCGAGAGATAAGGCAAATAACCAGATCAAAAGCAATCCAAGCCAGAAGTTGGGCATGGACACTCCAAGCAAAGCGCCTGTCATGCATGCATTGTCAACAATCGTATTTCTTCTGACGGCACTGATTATTCCCGTGGGTACCGCTATCAATAGAGATAAAATTAAACTTGATGTTGCTAACACCAGGGTTGCCGGGAATCTGGTCTGTATCTCTTCTAAGACATCTTCATAGGTTATCAGTGACTTACCCAAATCCAGGCGTAAAACATGCCCCAGCCATCTCAAGTATTGAATATACACTGGGGCGTCTAAGCCCTCTGTTACCCTTACCCATTCTATTTCCTCTTGTGTTAAGTCCTCGCCATACCTGGCTACCGCAATCATCTCCGCTGGGTCGCCAGGAGCGGACTGCATTGCAGAAAAAGTAACTACTGTTACACCAAGGACCACTACAAAAACCAATAGAAGCCGTTTCAATATATATTTCAGCATCTCTTCTTCTTTGCAACGATGATTTTTGTGGGGTCTTGTGGAGAGGAAATGTCCAAAATTCGTGTGATAGAAAATCCTGTGGCTTCTAAAAGACGGATGTATTCTCCCAGGGTGTATACCCGGTGCTCGCTTCTCATCATTGCCAGCATGAAATCAAATAAAACAGAAGTTAAAGGAGATGTTCTATCGTCGTTAATTGTCCATCGTCGGTAGATCAAAACGCCATTCTCATTCAGAGCATCATATACCTTTTTTAGGATACCCGATATTGTCACATCAGACACGAAAACAATGTCATAGCCATTGCCAATGTCATCTTCGGTAAAATCGCCAGCGATAAATTTTATCTTGCCTTGCGTTCCATATTGCTCAAGATACTCCTTTGCAATTTCTGTAACGTGAGGCAAATCAAATAAAACAACTTCAAGCTCTGGGTTTAATTGTGAAAAAGCAATAGAATAGAGCCCATGACCTCCACCGAGGTCGAGGAGCTTTTTTGCTTTTTCGTATTCTGGAAGTGTTGACACCGCATCCGCCGCTCTTTGCATAGCACCTGTAATGGCTATTTCAGCATGTCCTACAATAAATGTCCGGTCGATGATGCTCTTATTTTCTGTTCCTGCTTTAATGCCACCGTTCTTTAGGGCATCACGTATTCTTTGCCAATCTGTCGAGCCTCTTCTCTTCATCTCAAATAAAGTGCCCTGATAAAAAGGACTTTTTCTTACAAGAAACGTCTCCGCAAGTTTGGTATTCGAGTACCGATTCTCTATTTTGTGGATAAAATTGAGGGCTACCAGCGCATTCAAGAACTTTTCAGTTAAGTACGGGTTGGTTTTGATTTCCTCTGACACGTGATCTGCTGTTTTTGGTTGGGCGAGCAACTCAAAAATCCCGTAATCCAGAGCAGCAAATAGAATATTCGCTTTTTCGTTTCCTTTCGCTATCTCATCTATAAGTCCAAAATCTACTTCTGGCACCCTGTATATAATCTTGTCCATTTTTAGTCGCCTCCCATTCCACGCGCCATTGTCGAATATATTTCCTCCACATCTACCAGCACAGCTGCTTTCGGTCTCAATTTATGATGACTTGCAACAAGTTTTTCAAACCTCTCTGCCATCTCAGGTCTTTTTTCTCTCAGTACCGAAATCCTTTTCTCTCGCACTTCGTCCTCTTCTCTCATTATTTCAACCGCTTTCTCGTAGAAATCACCCTGGGTGAAAATCTTTGCTTTCCCTTTAAGCTGATATGCTTTCAGTTCTTCCAGTGCCTCAACGTCAATTGCAACCCGAGGATTCTCTTCCAGGTTTTTTCTCGTCTTTTTGAAAAACACATCTACAATCAGCAGTTCATGGTCGCTGATTGCCCGACAGAGACCTATTGGAACCACGTTCGGCTTTCCGTCTTTTGAAGATGTCGCTAAATGCACAATATTGTTATTTATTACTTCCTTCACCTCTTCTGTTATTTTCATGTTTTTTACCTCCTGTTTTTATTCCTCGATATACACCTTCCACAGGCTGAGATATGCCCCGTGTATTCCCCCTTGCATCTCATAGTTCTTAACCCGCTTATTCACAGCCACGATATTTGCATCAGTATATAAGAAAACCCCCGGTGCATCCTCTTCCATTATCTCTTGTATCTCGTAAAAGACCTTAAGACGGTCTTTCGAGTTTACCGTTGTGTATAAGCGATCTATTAAGGTAGTTAACTGTTCATCTTTGAATGCACAGCGGACTCCCCTTTTCGAATGAAAGAAGTAATTAAACCATAGAGAAGGGTCACCATGACCACAAACACCCATTTGCATCATCATGTCATACTGCCCCTTTTCAAACATCATTTGCTGGGCTCCATACTCGACTATCTGTAATTTCACATCCATTCCAATTTCTTTCAATTGTGCCTGGACTATTTCGGCGATTTTTGGTAATTCAGGAGAGAAAGCAGATAGAACAAATGTAACTTTTAGTTGCTCTCCATTTCTATCGCGAATGCCATCTCCATCCGTATCTTTCCATCCAGCTTCTGCTAATAGCTCTTTTGCTTTCTCTGGATTGTACGGATACCATGTCAGATTCTGGTTTAATAGATGTTCGGTGCATGGCATTGACAAAGGTCCCTTTAATAATGGTGCTGCTGCCTCACCTACTACTGAGGTGACCATTTTCTGAGTATCAATGGCGTAATAAACGGCTCTTCTCACTTTTAAATCGCTGAACGGTTCTTTTTCAGTATTGAACTGAATCCAACTCACGCAGGGCTGCGTATATCCTTCAACTATTTTTATTTCCGGTTCTTCTCTAAGCCTCGGGATGTCGGAAACGTATAATACGCCTCTACCTGCTCTATGACCTGTCAGGTCTATTTCTCCGGTTTCTAAAGCCATAGCTCTTGCAGAGGCATCCGGGATTATTTTAAGGGTTACTGCTTCTAATTTTGGTGCTCCTCTCCAATAATTTTCATTCTTTGCCAGCACAATTTTTTGGCCTTTGACCCACTCATCAAGTTTGAATGGACCTGTCCCGATGGGCGATTGGAATTCTCCATTTTCATCTACGGCTGTTGGGCTCATTATTGGAGCTGAACTGACATCCCTTAATAGCGGTGCATAAGGCTTATTTAAAACGAATTTAACTGTGTAATCGTCTGGAGTATCTATTGAGTTCAGCATTGCATAAAGAGCGCGGTATGCTTCGGGTTTATATTCAAAAGAAAACTTCACCGTGGAGGCATTAAACGGAGAACCATCGTGGAATTTTATTCCTTTCCTCAGGTGAAAAGTCCATACTTTACCATCTTCTGATACTTCCCATGACCCGGCTAATAAAGGTTCAATTTCAAGGTCTGCATCCTCTATTACCAATGTTTCATAAATCAGGCGAAGTGGTGCTCCCCAAGGGCAGCCATAAACAGGCGTCAGTCCTTTTATATCTCCTCCTATCCCAATAACTATCTCTTGGGTTAGCTCTTTCGAAACTTCTTCTGGTGGGGTTATACAGCCAGCTACTGCGAGGATTCCTCCTACTATTATACAAATCAGCAAAGCAATCATTTTCTTGTTCATTTCTTCTCCTCCGTGTAAATGCCATCGAGATTGAGCCAGGGATCTTCGGCTGTGATAACATATCCTTTTACGTACAAATTCGCTGCGACAATCTTCTCTTCATGAACCAGATAAAATGCCGGGACTTCTTCAATGACCATCTCCTGTAATTCGTGGTATAGCTTTTCTTGCTCTTTTGTATCTACCGTTGAGTCTGCCAAATCAACCAATCTGTCGTATTCTT